>CAYOKC010000012.1:15588-40325 GCA_964404415.1 uncultured Leptolinea sp.
ACCCGAAAGCGCTGGTGATCGAAGCAGCCTCACCGCTGTATATCGATAATCCGGAAGCTATTCGCGGCAAACGCGTTCTGGTGGTGGAAGACGGCCCCACGTTGACCCATGGTGAAATGGCGTACGGCGCCGGTTATGTGGCGGCCAAACGTTTCGGCGCGGCAGAGATCGTTGACCCCCGGCCGTTCGCGGTGGGCGCCATCAAAGAAACGTATCAGAAATACCCGAAGACAGGGCCTATCCTCCCGGCAATGGGTTACGGAGATGAAATGACTCGCGACCTCGAGAAGACCATCGACAAAGCGGATGTTGACCTGGTAGTCATCGGTACGCCAATCGACCTGAACCGGGTAATGAAGATCAAGAAACCCAACCAGCGTGTACGCTATGAATTGCAGGAGATCGGCAAACCGACCCTGGAAGATATTTTGAAAGAGAAATTTGGTAAGAAGTGATTGACGAAGCTGAAATTTTTGTAAGAAGTGGCCGCGGTGGAGATGGAATGGTCCATTTCCACCGCGAGAAGTTCGTCAACCGGGGCGGCCCGGATGGCGGAGACGGCGGGCGCGGCGGTGACGTGATCCTGGAGGTTAGACCTACCATGAACACGTTATCCGTGTTCCGCCATCAATTAAGATACCTGGCGCCGGATGGCAAAGGCGGCGGTCCCAACAATATGTCGGGAAAATCTGCCGAGAATCTAATCGTCCACGTACCGCCAGGTACATTGGTATACAACAAAGAAACCGGTAAGCTGCTGGGCGACCTCGTTGAGGCCGGCCAGCAGCTGCTGGTTGCCAAAGGCGGGCGGGGCGGGCGGGGCAATCAACATTTTGCCACAGCCCGCAACCAGGCGCCGCGCACCGGTGAGAAGGGTGAACCTTCAGAAGAATTTACCCTGAAACTTGAGCTGAAATTGATCGCCGATGTGGGGCTGGTTGGCCTGCCAAACGCGGGTAAATCCAGTTTCCTGGCAGCCGTTACGAACGCGAACCCGAAGATCGCGGATTATCCGTTCACTACGTTGGAAGCCGCGCTGGGTGTAGCCCAGATCGATTTTGACAATAGCCTTGTCATCGCGGATATCCCCGGTCTGGTAGAAGGCGCGCATAAAGGCGTGGGATTGGGTTTCGCTTTCCTGCGCCATGTACAGCGAAACCGTGTGTTGATCCACATGATCGACGGACTGGCGGAAGACCCGGTGGCCGATTACACCCAGATCAACAACGAACTGGCGCTGTTTGATCCCAAACTTGGGTCAAAACCCCAGGCTGTGGTGATCAACAAGATCGACCTGCAGGAAGTAAGAGACCGTCTTCCGGAGCTCGAAGCCGCTTTCAAAAAAGCGGGTATCGAGATCATGACGATATCCGCGCTGGCCCGAACCAACGTTATGGATGTGCTGAAGAAAGTTCAGGAACTGCTTCAACAGGCTCCGGAACCCGAAATGGTGGAAGAAGAGGAACTGCCGGTGTACAAGCCGGAAGAAAACCGCTACGAGTTCACCATTGAGCAGATCGCCGAAGGCTGGCGGGTTCACAGTAAAGGCATAGAACGAGCCGCGGCAATGACCCTGTGGGAACACGAAGGTTCCGTTCGCCGCTTTCAGCACCTGATGGAAAAGATCGGGCTGGATAACGCGTTGCGTGATGCCGGCGTGGAAGAAGGCGATACCGTCTTCATCGCGGATTTTGAACTGGAGTGGATGGAATAGGTATGGCGCGTATCGGGCTATTCGGGGGTACGTTCGATCCGCCGCACCTGGGCCACATGATCCTGGCTTCCGAGGCGTTGCACGCGCTGAAGCTGGATAAAGTGTTGTGGATCCTGACGCCCTGCTCACCACTAAAAGAGAAAAATCAAATATCCCCCCTCGAACAGCGATTGGAACTGGTTAATGCTGCCCTGCGGGAACAGCCGGAGTTTCTTGTTTCGAAGGTGGATATTGACCGGGAACCGCCGTATTACGCGGTGGATACCGTCACTATTTTGAAGAATGAGAATCCCGGAGATGAGCTTATCTACCTTATGGGTGGTGATTCTCTCCGGGATCTTCCTGCCTGGCACGAGCCAGCGGCTTTCATCAAAGCAGTCGACGGACTTGGGGTGTACCGGCGTAAAGGTGCTGATCCTGATCTTGACGTTCTGGAAGCTGTTTGCCCGGGATTAAAAAATAAAACCGCGTTCTTCACCGCGCCGTTAATCGAGGTATCCGGGGCGGATATACGTCAACGTATCAGGGAGGGAAGGCCGTACCGGTTCTTCCTTGTCCCTTCTGTGTACCAATCCATCCAACAACACAACTACTACGGGAACTAATGGCAGAACAGATCGTTACACACAAGAACGGATTATTTGATGACCGGGTCTTAAATTCCCTGGTTTCAGGGCATTTTATTGTCGATCTTCTGAATGGCCAGAGGTCTCTGTTATTTACCTTTCTCAGCATGATGCTGGGGTTAACAAATTCCGGGCTGGGCATTCTCACATCCTTTTACGTGATCGCCAGCGCTGTGGTACAACCGGTCTTTGGCTATCTCTCAGACCGTATCGGCGCGCGCCGCGTGGTGGCGGGCGGCGTTCTTGGAATGGGGTTGTTTTTCACCCTGGCGATGTTCTTTCCGGGTTGGCCCGCGGTGGGACTGCTTATTCTGGCGAGTATCTGTTCCGGCGCGTTTCATCCCGCGGGGGCTTCTGAAGCTACACTTGCCGGACGCAACCGGCTGCATGGCCGTGAAGCTGTGGCTTCTTCTTTATTCTTCCTTTTCGGACAGATGGGGTTTGGAATAGGCCCTATGATCGGCGGACCGATCATCGGATACCTGGGTATCACCGGGCTTTTGCTGCTCTCTTTCTTTACATTGCCAATCGGTTTGATCGCGTTACGTGACTTGAAAGACCTGGATAACACACTCAAGGCACCCGCTGCAACAGAGACATCGCGAACGGATATTTCCGCTCCCAGAAAGGTAGTTTTCTCACGGGGGCTTTTGTTAATGATCGGGATTTCCGCGTTTCAATCATGGGCGCAATCCTCCATAACCGCCTATATGCCCCGCTTTCTGGCAGATAATGGATTGACACCTTCGGCATACGGCATCATTATTGGATTGTTCACCGCGGGTTCGGCTATCGGCTGTATGGTCGGCGGGGAACTGGCAGACCGTACCAGCCGGAAGACAGTCATCGCGGGCAGCCTTCTCCTTTCAACGCTACCACTATCCCTAATAGCCTTGACCGGTCTGAGCTTCTGGCTATATCCTCTTATGTTTTTAGGCGGTTTATTGACCGGCGGCCCATACAGCGTAATTGTGGTTCAAGCGCAAAAAGTAATACCCGGAGGAATGGGATTGGCCTCCGGGCTTACTCTCGGTTTTATTTTTTCCGCTGGTGCCATTGGTACGATCTTTACCGGTATGCTGGCGGATAATCTTGGATTTATCGCCGCGTTCTACCTTACGGCAGTCATCGCACTGGCCGGTGGATTATTGGGTTTATTGTTGCCGGGAAAAAGTACAAATCCGGTTTAAAACCTGTCCTCAGGCATCCATCTGGTAGGTGTGGTATTTATTTGTGCAGGGATTTCCCCAGGCAACGTGCATTTGCCTGGCTGTGAGGTCCATTACCAGGCTTGTGATGGTTTTTTCACGGTCGAGGGGGTCTTCATCATCAACCGCGTGGTTGCAGATTGAATCGGGGTAGTTCACATGATCACGCAAAATAGCCTGCAGAGTCTGTGTGGTGTGCATTTTGGTCTGTTCCAGTAACCTTGACGCGCGGTGATACCGCACCCGGGTACAGATCAATTCATCGGATTCATCTTCCACAGCCTGCATGTTGCGGTCGAGGTAATGGTTTGTGTGGGCAATGGCATTTTTGTCAGCGTACAAAACGGCAAAATTGCGGGCGGAGACTTCCACGTTGTACATTTCGCCGCTCTCATGGGCAAGCAGGTGATTGTAACCGGCCGCGCGAAGCGGTGCCACTGTATGCCGGATGGCCTCGGCCGGGGTTCGGGCTGAAAGGATGGCGCGGGACAGGATCACACGCGGAATACCGATCCGGCAGTCAGAGGGGTAGACGGAGTCACAGCACTGGGCAATTCCGGCGGAGTTGAAACCGATATTCGGCAGAAGCCCGCCATACGTCATGGCAAGAAATGTGGGTTCATTTTCAGGCTCGGCATGAATGAGGAACACATCAGATTCATCTTCCGGGACCCAATCTTCATTATGACCAACCAGCACATGCCCGTTGGCGGTACGCTGTTCATTAACGGCAATGCTGGTGCATTTGGTCAGGTGCAGGGCGTCTGTGGTCACTGCTTCCATGGCGTTTAAAACCACCAGGTCATCGAATAGAACGCCTGCACCTTCGGCTATTCCGTGCAATTCTTCCACAATCTGAGGATAGCGTTCCTGGGCAAAAGGCAGGTATTTACGCGCCTGGATCTCAGCCCCTTCCCAGGTCAATTGAAGGGAGTCGTAGGTGGCTTCTAATAAATGGCGGGCGTTCTCAAGTGAATGTTTAACTTGATTGGTTGCCTGTTCACCAATTTGGCGTCCCATTTCGCGATGGGTACCTTTTACATGGACCATTAATGGCGGTGTATCGTGTTTGGATATTAATTTTTCATTGCTCATAGGCTTAATCATAAAGGATGTTCAACTCTTTATCAAGTTGATCACCCGGAATTAAAAAAGGACGACTGTGAACTCATCACAGCCGTCTCTCTTTTTTTGCGATATGGTTTTAGGCTACATGGTATCGCTTTTTTGACTGACCAATTCCAGGTTGCCCACACCCATTTCGATGTTGATCTCCAGCCGGGGACCTTTGGTACTCTGGGTCTGGTATTCGTTCGAGTCGACGGTCCACGTGCCTTTTAGTGACACATTGTTCACGCCCCCGGATAGTGTAATAACGGCGTCTGTGTCCGAGGGGACGATGATCTTAAAATTGCTCAATCCACTCTGAATTTCAACAGTGGCGTCCTGTTTCAATTCTCCGTTGAAATCAAGAGTATATGAACCAGCTCCGCTTTCGAAGACCATTTCCTTGAAATTCGCGTTCGCCAGATTGATCAAAGACACCTGCGACGCTCCGGTATTGTATATAAATGTATCCATTACCTGCGTATTGGGCTTATCAAAAACGATCCTGGTCTGAGAAGCGCCGTCTTCAATGGATAGGTCTGTAAGAGGAACATTGCCAAAGGTGATATCGCTCTTATACGCGCCAGCCTTTATTTCCAACGCGATGGGTTCCTTTGTTCCCAGTTTCAAGTCCCATTCGTTCTTCAGTTTCCCGGAAGGGATGGTCAGGGATTTTTCAGCGCTGCTCTGGGTAAGGGTTATTTTTTCATCAGAACGAACAACTTCCGGTTTCCAGGTTGGAACGTTGGTGATGATCTGCCCTTCCACGAGCTTGCCGGAACCTTCTCCGATCGTGAGGGAACCGCCACCCATCTCAATCGAGAGTTCAGTGGTATCACCGGAATCAGCGTATGGTTCATCGATCGCGGTTGTGATATCAGGGCCGGTTTTGGTTTCGGGAACCTGGATCGTGAAACTGCAGGCCAGCGAAGACAAAGCCACCGTGAACATCAGCATTAAGGGAATAAACTTTTTCATTTTCCTGTTCCCGTTATTCACTTTCTTAGTTTTCTTCCTGGCTGGAAGCCGCGTCTGGTTTGCCGGTCCGTTTCTTCAAAACAGAGCGTCTTTCTTCCACCGGAGGTACAGGATCTTCAATCGGGGGTACTACAACATCCGGTTCTACAAAACGGGTCTCGACTACGGTTTTCGCTGCGGGTGGAGGAGGATTGACCGGACCCGGATTGATCACACTGACGGACGGACCGCCAGTAGATTTGCGGATCGCGCGAGTCCCAAATGCTGACATTACAATACCGCCAGTAGCCACCAGCATAATGAGGAATGGAATTACCCAGCCAACACAGGGGATGGCTTCGAACATGGCAGAAACCAGCGAGAGGACAAAGGTACCAAACCCGGCGGTTACAGCAGGCGCCCACTGGGTTTTCATCAATACTGCCAGACGGTCACCCAGAATGGACCCGATGGCGATCCAGCCGAACAATACGCCAAGGCCGAAAACGACAGCCGCTATCATGGCGATGGGAATAAGGATCAGGGTGATCACCAGAAGGATGATCACAAAAGGTGCCAGTATCCAGGTCAACAATCCAATCGCGCTACTGGATGCCGTGTTCTCTTCGATCGAAATACTGACGTTCTTTGTCTGACGGGGCAGGAAGAGGACTACCAGGACTGCCAGAAGGGCGATGACGAGTGAGCGTGAGAGGGCGCCCATAACATCACCAAACGGACGGACGACAGCCGGTTGAACCATTTTTGGAAGGTCGGGAAGTTCAAGACCGCCTTCTGACTGGGATGTTACATTGCCCTGTACGATGGCGGAGTTTGACTTATTGACTGTAGCGCCTACCGTGGTGATGTCACCGTAGACAATGGCCGAGTCACCGAGATTGATCGAGCCCCCCAGACCGTCAATACCACCGTTGATCACCCCGGCCGCGTTGACGCTGCCGCCAATCAGGATGACATTACCGTTAATGGTTGAACCTTCTTCAAGGCTTACCGCGCCGCCAAAGATGGATAGGTCTCCGTTGATGGTTTCATTTTCTGCCAGGCGATATGTGCCACCCATAATGAATTTGTCGCCTTCGTTGGATGTGCTGCTGCAACCCGCCGAAACAAATGCCACTATTAATAGGCTGAAAAGTAGGAAGACCAGAGATCGTTTTTTATTCATTTGCTTTTACTCCTTGTGTGGATACCTTCCACACGGAAATGACCCATCCGCTGGTCAGTAAGACGACCAGGCCTGCCGATCCGGCAATTATGGCGAGGGTTATCGGTAATGGGATTACCTGCATCCAGGCTTGTAATAAATGGATCATTTTGTCAAACTGATAGGCCGCGGATACAGCCGAGGCCATAATATCTGAGATCACACTCGCCGGTGAACTGGTTAACATCAGGGTACCGATATATCCCAGCGAGACAATGACGGTGGCGATTAACGTCCACCCGAGAAAAAAGTAGGATTGCATCCGGCGGATGTCTTCTTCCCGTTGGGCGGCCATTATTTTAAACCGCTGGGCAAAACCCGGGGAAGGAGATTCGAATGTGGCTGACCGGAAGAGGTCTTCTACCGATAAAATGCCTTCCTTAATCTCCCGGCAGTGAGAGCAGATCGCGAGATGGCTATCGAGATCTATTTCCTGCGAAGACGTCAGGGGCGTTTCTGAGAGAATCCAGTTTTCAAATGGCTGGTGTTCCATGGGGACTCCTTTCAAATACGGCCTGCGGAGAATTCTGGTATTCTTCGGCCAGTTGTCTTCTGGCCCGGAATAGCCGGCTTTTTACCGCGCTGGCTGTAAGTTGTAACGTTGATGCTATTTCTTCTTCTGACATTTCATACCAGTACCTTAATATGATGGCTGCGCGATCCTGAGGTTGCAGCTTGTCTAACAATTTGTGAAGAATCTTATTTTCCATCTGCCTGCTTATCACCTTTTCAGGGTTGGGTGATGGGTCAGGAGCGTCTTCTTCAGGGAGAAGATCAATATCAACCATAGGTAATTTTCGCTTGCGTTGCTGATCAATGCAGTAATGCGCCGCGATGGAAAGCAGCCAAGTGGCAAATGATCTGGATTGATCGTATTTTTTAATTCCCTGATAAGCACGCCAGAACGTCTCCTGTGCCGCGTCTTCCGCTTCCTGGGCATCGCCCAGCATGCGGTAGCAGAGGTTGAATACCGGTCGTTGATAGGTCTCGACCAGCTGCGTAAAAGCGTCCATGTTTCCCTGGATGGCATCAACCAACCAGGTGTTTTCTTCTGTGATCAACGATAACTCCTGTAAGCTTCTCTATGAAAGTATACGGAGTTATGTAAGATTGGTTGCACCAAATGTCCCCCAATTTACAGTATTTTTATCAACTATTTTTAAAAGATAATTCTTCCCTGCCGGCTAATTTCTCCTGTATGGTGGAAATCACCAGGTTCATGTGTTCCGGTTTGTGCACAAAATCAAGATCATCGGTACGCAGGGTTAGCACCGGGCACAGATCAAAGGATGACAGCCAGTCTTCATAGAAACTATCCAGCAGGCTCAGGTAGTCAGCTGTGATGGTACTTTCCATATCACGGGCACGGCTATGGATCCGTTCCATTAGAACCGGGACGGGGCATTTCAGGTAAACCAGCAGCGAAGGGGCTGGAAGGCTTTTTATAACCAGATCGAAAACAGACAGATAGGACTTATAGTCCAGATCGGTAAGGTTCCCCATTTTGTTCAGGGCGCGGGCGAATATGAACGCGTCTTCATAGATACTGCGGTCAACAATAGCTGAACGTTCATCATTCCACAGGTCCATGTGTTGACGTGCCCGATGACCGAGAAAATATACCTGTAGGTGGAACGCCCACGCGCGCATATCCGCGTAGAAATTGGGCAGGTAGGGATTGTCCGCCACGGATTCATAGGCTGTACGCCAGCCCAGATTTTGACCGATCCGTTCGGTGAGGGATGTTTTTCCGGAACCGATATTGCCCGCAACCAGAATGAGCTTTTTTGACATGTTTTACCTGCATTGGGGAGTTGTTGAAAGGGATTGCTCGATTATACGGGGTCTTCGTGTTGGCGGATAGATTAAGGATGTACACCGTTTGACGGCTTACTCCATACGATGAGTACGTAAAATAAGGATGCGCCCATAAACAGGAAGATTATGACCATTCCCAGATTCCGCGTATCAATGCTTTCCGGTGGGACTTGGGTAGCGGTTGGTGATGTTGTTGGACCCAGGGTTATCGTGGGTGTTGGGACTTCTGTTGGGACGGTAGTCAGGGTGGGTAATTCTGCAGGCGCGGCTGTGGGTGTGTCCACCTTCATGATCCATAGTTTTTGCCCCGCGTAGATCAAATCCGGGTTGACATTGTTCCTGTCAATGAGTTGTTGAACGGTAACTCCATACATACCGGCGATCGTCCCCAGGGTTTGCCCGTATCCAACCAGGTGGTATACCGTGCCATCCGCCAGCGGGGTGGATGTAACCCGGGGCAATACCGGCGGATTTGTCGACCCGACTGGATCGCCAGCCTGCCCGGCAGAGGCAGTCGCAGTGCCGCCTTTCAGGCCGGCAACATTCAATGTGATGTAAACCATCTCGGCGTCGCAGGCAACGCCTACGCCGATGTCGGTGTATTTGGGGTTGAGCATGGCACCCCGATGTACGGGATCCGCCCATATCTCATTGACAATAATGGAAACGGAATTTTCCGTTCCTATAGTCAGCGCGGCGACATTCTCGCCGGCCAGAATCTCCGCGCCGGAGCCGTACCCGCTGGCTGCCACACGGCCTGTCACAATACCACCCGCGGCATCAGCGTGACTGGATCTGCTGTTGGCCGCCTGGTACTCTGAATGTGACTGGGCTGCTGCCATCAACGCCGTGTTGATCTGCAGCTCCGGCAGTCCGTTGGAGGCGCGCAAAAGATTGACAGCGCTGATCACGTCAAACGCTGAGAAGTTAAGGCTGCCGGTCTGGCGTGTAAAGGCGGAACATAATAAACCCAGTCCGCAAAGAACCACTCCGGCCAGGCGGCGTACCCCGGTTTTGTTTCTGCCGATCATCAGATACTCCCGCACAACTTTTATTGTATATCCCCGTAAGTAAAGTACAAAGAAAGAAACACCAACTACTTGTTGTGAAGCAGTAACCACCAGGGCTTATATAGCCGCTGATGATATAAGAGCCTGTCCGAATCATTTCGAACAGGCTCTACGAATCTATCGTCACCCCCCGGCCAGTTTCACCGTGAACCCCCGTTTTTTCAGTTCAACCAATACGGAGTCGCGGTGGTCTCCCTGGATTTCCAGTACTCCTTCTTTGACGGCTCCACCTGAACCGCACATGCGTTTCAGATCAGAATGGAGCTCATGAAGCGCCTTTTCATTCAAACGCAAGCCTTTGATCAACGTGACGGTTTTCCCTTTTCTGGCTTTTGAATCGCGGAATATGCGAACGACGCCGTCACCGGCGGGAACAGCCGTTTTGCGGCATACGCATGAATCCACCGGTTTGCCGCACCTGGGGCACATTCTGCCGGAAGAACTCGTATATACTGTCGGGTTTTCATCTCTCATGCCGGTATTGTACCGGATTCCATTTGGACTGTTGACCTTTTTTGGTTATGATTATTAATAATGTAATTGTTTGATTGGTATTTTTTATTTCGGGTTTTATTTTGATTTTGCTCTTATCCCGGTTTTCCCTGAGGAACTATGAGATCATCTGAGTCATCTTCCATCAAGGATGTCACCAAAGATGAATTGCAGCATAAAGTGCATGAGTTGCAGTCTCGCGTTCAACAACTTGAAGGCGAATTGCGGAAACAAAATGACCGTCTCACCGGGTTGATTCTTAATGAAGAAAAATACAAGGTTCTGCTGGATGGATCAAGCGACCCCATTTTTTCTTTTTCCCGCGACGGTGAATATCAATATGTAAACTACGCCTTCGCCGAAGGTGTCTGCAAGTCGCCCGAAGAGATCATTCATCATAAAATATGGGATGTATTTCCCCAGGATGAGGCGGACAAACGATTTGCCGTTGTGAAAGAAGTATTTGCCAGCGGTGAATTGCGTACGATCGAGGTGAGGGTGCCGCGGCCGGATCAGGACCGGTATTACCTGACCACAGTCAAACCGATAATTGATTCAGAAAAGAATGTGGTTCTGGTGATCTGTATATCCAAAGAGATCACGGAACGAAAGATGCTGGAAAAAGAGCTTCTTCGCCTGAGCAACTTTGACGCGTTAACCGGCCTGTATAACCGCCATTATTTCGAAATTGAAATGGAACGAATTCAAGTCAGCCAGCTCTTTCCGGTGAGCATCATCATCTCGGATATGGATAAACTGAAACAGATAAACGATCAATATGGACACGCGGCGGGTGATAGTGCCATCCAGAAAGTTGCCATGATCCTGCAGGATTCGATCCGGGGGAATGATATCGCCGCCCGGATCGGGGGTGATGAATTCGCCATCCTGCTAACTCAGACCAATGAAGAATCCGCGGGAGAGATCGTGAAACGCATCCGCGCGAATATCCATACGCAGGATGACGGTATGCTGCATCTTTCCATCGGCTCGGCAACAGGTGAAGCAGGATCCAACCTGGTGGATATTTTCCGGCTGGCGGATGAAATGATGTACCAGAATAAACGGAACCTGGTCAGGGAATAGGCCGGGATTATTGGTTTCCCAGCCAGGCGAGGGCGTCTTCCCGGCTGGAGAACACGTTGAAGTCATTCCTGCGGTTTGTCTCAAGGACAAATTCGTAGAAATGTCCTGTCCCGATCAAATCCGCCGGGATAATACCCGCGGCGTGGATGCGGTAGTTGGAGAGTTTCAATAAAACCTTGCCTGCCAGCCCGGTTTTCAGGTCGAAGAAATCCGCGTGCAAATTGGTCTGATGGATGAGAAGCAAATCTGTGCCTTCTTCTCCACAGATGGCGACAAGATCCAATGCGGAATTTTCGTCTGTAACCATTCCGCCATCGGGAAGGCATTCAACTATTATTTTGTTGCGTGCAGGTATTGTTGTGTGTTCCATCTGCGGCTCATTTCTGGACTTTTTTACCAGCTATCCCGGTGGATCCGGTCTTTCATATTGATTTTCACCTGGCTTGCCCGGCGGGCGTTATCAGCCGGGTAACCGAGCGCGATCCAGCACGGGATTTCATAGCCGGCGGGAATATTCAGGAAAGTTTTCAATTGTGCCCGTTCATCATCAAATGGTATGCGGGTGACGCCGAACACGCCTTCCGCTGCTGCGGCGAGCAGAAGGTTTTCGATGCATAACCAGATGGAGGCAAAGCCATTTAGATCTGACAAACTTTTCGGTTTCAGCACATTGGATTCTTGCCGGAAGCAGGGTAGCAGCAGGCAGCCGCTGGTCAGAAGCATTGACACCTGTTTGGGGATGGCATCGTGGTACATGTCACGCTGTGACGGGTCGGTCAGTCCCCAGCGATTGATTATTCCCAGCGCCCCTTTGGGCGTGACCTGTTTCATCGTTTGTCCGATGATTTCGGCACGTTTTTCCCCGTCATTCAACAGGATGAAATGCCAGTCGCGCATATGGTTGTTAGTGGGGGCGAGAAAACCGGCTTCGAGTATCTTTTGGATCACAGCCTCATCGACTGGTTTGTCTGAAAAATCACGGATCGTCATTCTTTGTTGCATCGCTTCATAGATATCCATAACCAAACCTCGTTTTATATAGAATTATTGACCTATTATACAAAATTCAATGCGCAATGACAATACCACGAACACATGTTCTGAAAAATTCCCTGTTGACGTATTGATATATCAGTAATATATTAGTAATATATTACAATGAAATCCGAAAACGAAAATCCACCGGTTTCGCTCCTCTCTTCCAAAGCCTACCAATCCATCAAAGGCGATATCGTCACCTGTGTGCTGGCGCCCGGTTCTTCGATCGCCCAGCTCGAACTGGCTGAAACCTACCACATGGGGTTGACCCCCATTCGCGAGGCATTGCGTCAACTGGCGCAGGAAGGCTTTGTTCAACCGGTTCCACGGCTCGGGTACATCGTCAGCCCGATAACCACCAGAGATGTGCAGGAAATTTATGAAATGCGTATCATCCTGGAGACATCATCTTTCAGGCTGGCAGCCACCCGTGGAACAGACCGGGAATTCCAGGATCTGCTTGAATCCGCGGATTTCACCTACACCTACAAAGACCTGCCAAGTTACTCACGTTTTCTGGAAAACAATAAAATATTCCACCAGTCGGTGGCTTCCATCGCGCGCAATTCGCGCCTCGTCCAGCAGGTCAGCCGCATTATGGACGAATTGACGCGCGTGTTCCACCTGGGTCTCGATATTCGCGATAGTGCTGATGAGATGCGTAATGATCATCTGTCCATATGCCGCGCGCTGATCGAGCACGACGCGGCACGCGCGGAGCAGTTGATACGCTCGGAGATACTGCTTTCACGCGAGCGGGTGATGGAGGCAATCAAAAATTATTCCGGTCAGGTAATGATCTCGGATACATTGCAGGCAATTACCCGTCATCCTGATTGGTATTCCTGATTTGTTGGTAATAATAGATTTATGGGAGAAACCATGACGAACAAGTCCAATGCTTCCGGAGAAAAAAACGCCCGCGCGACTGCCGCGAATTTCGACGAATTCATCCAACGGTATCCCGAGTACCGGGCAACTGAATCAATAGACCGCTTGCGTGAGACTGAATACACCCGGCTTGAGAGGTTGGGGCAGGTTTATCTGGATTACACCGGAGGCGGACTATACAGTGAAAAGCAGGTGATGGATCATTCACACCTGCTTCTGGACCATGTGTTTGGCAACCCCCATTCCACCAATCCGACCTCAAAGGCTATGACGGATCTGGTAATCAAAGCGCGCGATCGGGTGCTGGAATTCTTCAATGCGTCATCGGATGAGTATGTCTGTATATTTACACAAAACGCCAGCGGCGCGTTGAAACTGGTTGGCGAATCCTACCCGTTCAGTCATGGCGATAGCTATCTGCTTACATTTGACAATCACAACTCTGTGAATGGCATCCGTGAATTTGCCCGGGCGAAGGGCGCTTCCGTTCACTACACCCCGGTTCTACCCCCCGAAATGCGAATGGATGAAGATAAGCTGGATAATTTCCTTGATTTTAAGAAAACGGGTGGTAACAACCTTTTCGCGTTCCCGGCGCAATCCAATTTTTCCGGTGTTCAACATTCATTGGACTGGATTGAAAAAGCCCACGAAAAAGGGTGGGATGTTCTGCTTGACGGTGCGGCTTTTACACCGACCAACCAACTGGACCTGAGTAAAGTCCATCCGGATTTTGTGACGCTCTCTTTCTACAAGGTCTTCGGCTACCCGACCGGGGTGGGCGCGTTGATCGCCCGCCAGTCGGTGATGTCAAAACTGCACCGCCCATGGTTTGCCGGAGGGACCATCACGGTAGCCTCAGTGCAGGGCAATACATATTATCTCCATAAAGGAGCGGAAGGCTTTGAAGACGGCACGTTGAATTATTTAAGCCTGCCGGCTGTAACCATCGGATTGGACCACATATCGTCCATCGGTTATGAGACTATTCACACCCGCGTAAATTGCCTGGCAGGTTGGCTGTTGGAAAAACTTCAAGGATTGCGCCACTCCAATGGAAACCCGGTAGTCAAGATCTATGGCCCGCTGGAGATGAAGGATCGCGGCGGAACCATCGCCTGCAATTTCTTTGACCAGCACGGGCGATTTGTCGACCACTTGCAAGTGGAAACCCGTGCCAACACCCGCAACATCTCCATCCGCACCGGTTGCTTTTGCAATCCCGGCGGAGGGGAGCTGGCTCTCGGTATATCCGCCGATGAGTTGACCTCTTGTTTCGCGCTGCGCCCTAATATGGAATACGATGACTTCCGGCGATGTATTGACGATAAAAGCAATGGCGCCGTACGCATATCTGTGGGATTGGTTTCAAATTTCACCGATGTCAGCCGGTTTTATGAATTCGCACGAGAATTTGTGGATAAGGATAGCGATCAGATCTGAGGAATTACCGGTTAAATTTGAGGTTTTGATTGACAACCCGGACAGATACCATACAGGATCAGGTGATTGGTCAAAATTTCATACCGGCTGGTCTGTTCTATCTTCGCGAACAGTGGGGCCACATCTTCATCTGAGATATCTATGATGTGATGGCATTCCTGGCAGACCAGATGATGATGCCTTCCTTCGCCTACATACTCATAGAGAAGGACACCTGTCCCCA
This sequence comes from uncultured Leptolinea sp., assembly GCA_964404415.1. Lineage (GTDB taxonomy): Bacteria > Chloroflexota > Anaerolineae > Anaerolineales > Anaerolineaceae > Leptolinea. Next base: position 30,487 of record CAYOKC010000012.1, read on the forward strand.
TATCAGATACCGAGATTTTCCCCTGGTTCGTCAGGCGTTCCAAAGAACGGTAAATAGTAGAGCGGTTCACCGCCGGCAGGCGCGACCTTAATTGCTCAAATATCTGATGTGATGCAAAATGTTGCCTGTTTTGCTGCAGAAATTCTATAATGATCTGGTCTACAGATGAGGCTTTCATACAAACTCCATAACAATTATTATAATATGCATGTATATGCAAATGCAAATAGTTGCGTTATAATTTCCCGGCCGGCATTTTGAGTTCATCTGTAGATCAGGAGGAAACGATGGTATTCTCAGTTGTGCATCCCATGCATATTCCGGATGGGTTCCTTTCAGTTCTTGTTTCGATCGCGATGTGGATCGTATCGTTGGCGATGATCGGCCTGGCTCTCAGAAATGTGAAAAATGAGCTGGGAGACCGTGAAGTACCATTGATGGGCGTGTTGGCGGCAGCGATTTTTGCCGGGCAAATGTTGAACTTCAGTGTGACCGGTGGAACATCAGGGCACCTGTTGGGAGCGGCCATAGCAACCATACTGTTGGGACCATGGGCGGCGGTGCTTGTTATGACATCTGTAGTTTCGGTACAGGCACTCTTCTTCCAGGATGGGGGTATTCTGGCGCTGGGTACGAATATTTTTAACATGGGGGTTGTGGGAGTTTTTGTTTCTTACGCCATGTTCAATATTTTGCAAAAAACCCTCGGAAAATTTAAATGGGGATTGTTCGCCTCTGGTTTTATCGCCGCGTGGACATCCATCTTTATCGCCTCACTGGCTTGCGCGTTGGAACTGGCTTTATCCGGAACTTCGCCGGCCAATATTGCTATCCCGGCTATGGGGGCTATCCACGCGTTGATCGGCGTTGGTGAAGGCTTGATCACCGTTGGCGCCCTGGCATTTTTGTATGCTACACGGAAAGATCTGGTGGAGAAGACAGGAAAAAAAGCTGCCGGCAACAAAGGTATTCTGGTTGGTGGTAGTATCGTAGCCGTTATTCTGGCTGTGTTTTCACCATTGGCTTCGGCCCATCCTGACGGTTTGGAATGGGTGGCTGAACAGAATGGATTCCTCGAAACTGCGAAAGACGCCATCTATAACATCATGCCCGACTATGTCTTCCCGGGAATTGCAGATCCAAATCTGGCCACTATCATTGCTGGTATACTGGGAGCAGTCATCGTTTTTAGTGTCGCCTTCGGAGTGGCCACTATGGAAAAGAAAACGGCCGCCAAATAATTCGACGAGGTTTCCGGTTTGCTGGAAATTTACCAGAATATCCAAAGCCCCATACATCAGTTACACGCAAGGGTGAAGATTGTATTCACCCTTGTTTTCATATTGGCGATCAACCTTCTCCCGCAGCACGCGTGGCCCGGTTTTATTCTATTTTTCTCATTGATCGTTTCAATTCTGCTTTTATCCAGGTTGGCGCCCCGGATCGTCATACAACGGTCACTGGTAGCCATCCCATTTTTGTTGTCTGCCATTCCGTTGATATTCTGGGGGCCTGAACCATTAATCCAATGGAATATTGCGGGTGTGTTTTCAATTCCGGTAAGCCTTACCGGTACAGAACGCTGCCTGAGTATTATGGTAAAAGCATGGATTTCGATACTCGCGGCTATTCTACTTACCGGAACAACCGATTCACACGCGTTGATTTCCGGTTTCAGGCAACTGCGTGTTCCGGCAATTCTGATCTCCATCGTGGAACTGATGTGGCGATACTTATACGTAATGGTGGATGAAGTCACCCGCCTTATTCGGGCGCGAAATAGCCGCAGTACAGTGGTCAACCACGGGCACCATGCCGGCGGGTCTGTCTTCTGGCGGGCGAGGGTGACGGGTAACATGGCAGGCAGCCTTTTCCTGCGGTCCATCGAGCGCAGTGAACGGGTATACGCGGCTATGCTTTCGCGTGGTTATAACGGCGAACCGGTTGCCGAACAAAGCGCCGTTTTCACCAAACGGGATCAGCTTAGCCTGTCACTTTCCATTGTCATTGTTTTTATTCTCTTGATTGCGGGCGTCGTTACAGGCAGGTAATTCTATGGAACCATTGATACTGATAGACCGGTTAAGTTATTCATATCCTGACGGTAAGATCGCGCTGCAGGAAATCTCACTGAATGTGAACAGAGGAGAGAAGGTCGCGGTAGTCGGGGCGAACGGCGCGGGGAAGTCAACATTGCTGATGCACCTGAACGGCGTGCTATGCGGGCAGGGCAGCATCCGGGTTGACGGGCTGGAGTGCACAAAACCGAATATGGGACGAATACGCGCGAAGGTCGGTGTAGTTTTCCAGAATCCGGATGACCAGCTTTTTTCGATTTCTGTGTACGACGACATCGCTTATGGCCCAAGGTACCAGGGCCTGACCAGAGATGAAATTGACCAGCGGGTTCAAAACGCGCTGCGGGCGGTTCAGATGGAAGCGTTTGGTGACCGCAATCCCTACCGGCTTTCCGGCGGCGAGAAAAAGCGTATCGCCATTGCAACGGTGCTTTCCATGGACCCGGATATTCTGGTATTTGACGAACCCACAGCAGGACTTGATCCACGCGCGCGGCGGGAATTGATCCAGTTGCTGAAGACATTACCGCAAACCCTGATGATCGCCACACATGACCTTGATCTTGTGGAATTGTTGACCGAGCGCATGATCGTTATGAATAACGGCCGCATTGTGGCGGACGGTCCGTCACAGAAACTGTTGAAAGAAGAGCAGCTACTGCTGGAGCATGGATTGAAATAACAGGCTTATATATTCATGTACGGGTAGGACTGAAGTTTTGTACAATAAAGATACGTGGTCAACATGAATGACCAGGTCACAATCAGTTGAAATGGAGATGGAATGAATTTTAATTATTTTATTCCCACCCGTATCTTGTTTGGCACCGGGACATTGGAAAAGTTGGGTAACGCGGCTTTACCTGGAAAGAAAGCGTTGATCGTCATCTCAGCCGGTAAATCCATGCGGCAGAACGGATACCTTGACCGGGTGACCCGGTTGCTGGAAAAACAGGATGTTTCGTATGTGATCTTTGATAAGATCCTGCCCAATCCGGTGAAATCGCACGTGATGGAAGCGGCTGAACTGGCGAAAAAAGAAGGCTGTGACTTCATCATTGGGCTGGGGGGAGGCAGCAGCATCGACTCAGCCAAGAGCATCGCGGTAATGGTGAAAAACCCCGGCGATTACTGGGATTATATCGGCAGCGGCAGCGGTAAGGGTAAACCGGTTACCAATGGCGCGCTACCGGTGGTCGCCATAACCACCACCGCCGGCACCGGAACTGAAGCTGACCCCTGGACGGTGATTACAAAGGAAGACACCCACGAGAAGATCGGTTTCGGGAATGACCATACCTTCCCGGTACTTTCTATTGTGGATCCTGAGTTGATGTTGACTGTTCCCCCGGACCTGACGGCTTACCAGGGTTTTGACGCGCTATTCCATTCGGTGGAAGGGTATATTGCCACTGTCGCCAACCCGGTCGGTGACGCGCTGGCAATGAAGAGTATTGAACTAATCGCGAAATACCTGCCTTCCGCTATTAAAAACGGCAACGATCTGGAAGCCCGTTCCCAGGTTGCCCTGGCAAATACCCTCGCCGGCATGGTTGAGTCACTTTCCAGCTGCACGTCCGAGCATTCGATGGAACACGCTCTCAGCGCGTATCACCCGAACATCGCGCATGGGGCAGGATTGATCATGCTATCAGAGGCTTATCACAGCTTTTTCATGGAGAAGTCACCCGAACGGTATGCCGATATGGCCAGAGCCATGGGAGAAAATGTTGACGGACTGTCGTCAAAAGAAAAGGCGGCGGCTTTTGTCAACGCGTTAATGAAGTTGCAAAAGGCCTGCGGTGTAGACACATTGAAAATGTCGGCATTCGGAATTAAACCGGATGAAATCCCGAATCTGGCTGAAAACGCCTGGCACGCGATGGGCGGTTTATTCAGGGTGGATCCATATACGTTATCGATGGACGAAACCGTGCAGATCATGAAAAACGCCTACAAGTAAAAGCATGATAGACAACGACCCCGGCTTTCTTCACATGTTGAGAAAAAGCCGGGGTTTGTTTTTTCTACCCGGCAATATGTAAAAAGTTGCAATGCAAAACCTAACGAATAAATATCCTGTAAATAATTTAACATCTCCTACCTTAAAAGTGGTTTAATTTACCTATGAGGGTATTTTTCCATAGATTTTTGGATGATTACCGGGGGGGAAACCATCGATACCGGCCCTTGATTATTGCGTATATCGCGATCTTCCTGGTTCTCATCGCGAGTTTCATTTTTCCTCTGGTTGAGATGCCTGAGGAAACAAGGATGATCGTTTCTGATATTCAAACGTCATTGATCAGCCTGGGAGCGATGGCCGCGTTACTGCTTGCTGCCTATAGAACACGGCAATATTCACCCGTCTATACCAGGGTATGGTTTTTTCTGGCTATCGCCCAGCTTTTTTATTTCCTTGGTGATTTTTTCTGGTTTATTTACGAAATCCTGTTAAAACAATCACCTTATCCATCCTACAGTGATCTTTTCTATCTCTTGTATTATCCTTTTATTTTCGTCGCGATACTCCAATATCCTGTACGAAATTTCCAATCCACAGATTGGATGAAACGGATACTTGATCTGTTGTCTATCCTATTGGGGGGATTGCCGGTTTACTGGAATTACATCCTGGGACCCATCATACAGGCGAATTCCGGCCTCGGTTTTTGGGAGCAGGCCCTCGCGTATGCTTATCCAATGGGTGACCTGATCTTGCTGGGGGCAATACTGCTCCTCTTTTATAACCGGGTGAGAGATGAGAACCAATCGCCAATCATTCTTGTGGCAATTGGTATTCTGGCCATGGTTATTTCAGATAGCGCTTTTTCAGTAGAAACTATGCTGGATACATACACAACCGGGGGGTGGACAGATTTTGGGTATGTTCTTCAAAATCTGCTGGTTTCGGCTGCCGGCCTTTGGCAGATCATGACTGTAAGAAGGGTCACTGCCACAGCGAAGATCAATTCCACCCTGTTGGATATGATGACCGGATTGTTTTCCTATCTGCCGTTGTTGTGGCTGGCAGGGCTATCGGCAATGTTATTTGACAGTTATTCGCGGTCTCTGCCAATGACGTTTGAACAGGTCTACGTGTTTACTGTCGCTATCTGGGCAGTCGTTCTTTTGAGGCAAGTCGTCACGAATATAGATATTAAACGCATGTTAAGTTCCATCGATGAACACGTAGCAACCGTTCACCGGCAGGCGGATGACCTCGAAAAGGTCAATGCCGGGCTTGAAGAAGAAATGGCATTAAGGGAGGAATCGGATCAGGAGCGGGAAAAGATCGCGGAGAAATTGCGCTTTGATGCTCTTCATGATTGCCTGACTCAGCTTCCAAACCGGACATTACTGATTGACCGTCTCGATCAGTCAATTGCCCGGACTAAGCGTACCGGTATCCCGTATGCTGTAATGATCCTTGACCTGGATGAGTTTAAGCAGATCAATGATACTAAGGGACATGCAGCCGGAGATGATCTTCTGGTTATTGTGGCAGACCGGTTAAAAAAATGCCTTCGCACGAATGATACTGTCGCCCGGTTGGGTGGGGATGAATTCATCATTTTATTGGATAATCCGGGTGATAAGGTTTCGGTTGTAACAACCTGTGACCGCATACTGGATGAATTCAAGTCGCCTTTTTGGGTCTCAGGGGAAATGAATATTTTCATGTCGGTAAGTATTGGTGTTGTGGTCGATGTACAAATCTATGAAAAATCCAGCGATGTAATTCGTGACGCGGATATAGCCATGTATCATGCCAAAGAAAAAGGAAAATCACGCTACGAGGTTTTCCGGCCAGAAATGCGTGACAGCACCATTAAACGCGTGATCATCGAAAATGAACTCCGGTCAGCCATTGAACACAAAGAGTTCTTCTTACAATATCAACCTGTGTTTTCTTTATCAACTGACTCATTAATTGGATTTGAGGCATTGATCCGCTGGAATAATCCACGTATCGGCATGCAGTCACCGGCGGCGTTCATACCCATAGCGGAAGAATCCGGATTGATCGTAGAGATAGGGGATTGGGTTCTGCAGGAAGCCTGCCAGCAACTCATACAGTGGCATAACCGGTTCCCTCTTTTGAAACATCTGGTAGTTAATGTGAATATTTCAGGAAAACAATTTGCCAGGCTTGATTTTGTGGAGAAACTAAAAAGAACAATAGAAACCACTGGAATTAAAGCCGGTTCATTAAAACTGGAAATAACAGAATCCTTATTATTGGATAACAAACTACGCGATTCTGACTTCTTTAATAATTTGCGACAAATGGGGACTTTGCTTCAAATCGATGATTTTGGCACTGGTTACTCATCATTAAGTTACCTGCAACATATCCCGGTTGATGTGATCAAAATTGATCGTTCTTTCATCAAGGAACTTGGTGATGGAGACAAATCTACCGATTTGATCAAGGCCATAGTCAATATGGCCCACAGCCTGAATATGGAAACCACGGCGGAAGGTATAGAAACCTGGGAACAGAAAGCCATCCTGACCGGTATGGATTGTGACTATGGACAGGGTTTCCTGATGTCCCGCCCGATGGACGTCAAAATGATCGATGAATACCTTATGGGCGAAGAGAACGATTTGAAAGAAGCAGGCAAAAACTGAAAATAAAAAGCGAAGGTTTTGAGCCTTCGCTTTTAGGAATTAGGTCGGAATTTTTCGGGTCAGGTAATTTTCATAATCGGGCACGCGCCTCTCATATTCACTATCCATCAGTGGGGATGAGATCATAAAATCGGCCGATGACCGGTTGCAGGCGGTGGGTATGTTCCACACCATGGCCATGCGGAGCAAAGCCTTAACATCCGGGTCGTGGGGGACAGGTTCAAGCGGATCCCAGAAGAAAATGAGGAAGTCAATCTTGTTTTCGGTGATCTTGGCGCCGATTTGCTGGTCACCACCCAGCGGACCGCTCTGGAGTTTATTGATCTTGAATCCAAGTTCTTTTTCCAACAGTTCTCCGGTGGTTCCGGTGGCATACACTTTGTGATGCGCCAGCAGGTCGCGGTTAAATTTCGCCCATTCCAACAGGTCTTTCTTTTTGTTATCATGCGCGACCAGGGCGATCTTTTTATCTGGTTCCATCATCATTTTTTTATAGTTCATAGAGCAGCCTCAATTCTGCTTTTTCTTGAACAATGCTGTTTGGATTAATTGTATTCCTGTTTGTAATACAAGGGCATGAAAGTATTGAATAAGTAACATTCGCTTATTGCCGGGTTGATCAATCCAACGCTTTTTCCAATATTGAGAAGCGGTCAGTCAAATCCTTGATCAGGCTGGCCCTTTCGTTTTCCGGCAGCAGGCTCACCCGGGCGGCATTAAAAACGAAATTCTTCAGTTGCGATGCTGAGAATCCGAATTGATCGGTGATCCTCAGGTATTCTTCTGTTAGATTTGTGTTGAACATAGGAGGGTCATCTGAATTGATGGTGACATACAAGCCCTCGTCCAACAACAGGGGCAGCGGGTGACTGGCAAGATCGGGAACGACATGCAGGCAAACATTGCTGGATGGACAAACTTCGAGCGGAATTTGTTTTTCTTTCAGGTACGCGACCAATGCCTGATCTTCGAGGCAACGTACCCCATGGCCGATCCGTACGGCATTCAATGTTTTCAGCGCTCCCCACACGCTGGCCGGGCCTTCTGTTTCACCGGCATGCGGCGTGGCAGGAAAATTCGCCTTGCGGGCAATGTCAAACGTGGATTCAAACAATTCCGGCGGATTACCGATTTCTGGACCACCCAGCCCCAGAGAGGTGATGCCATTGTTCCGGTTCCTGATAGCCCATTCCGCGATCTGGTGACTGGCTTCAATCGGACGGCGCTCGCGCGAAATATCGGGCGCCAGGTTGATGCGTACTCCCCATTTCTCTTCCGCGGCTTTACGGGCCCGGTTCAAGGCTGAAAGTTGATCATCCAGTGGAATGTGGGGGAGGTGGGTGAAAGGAGTATAGATGACTTCACTATAAAGTATGTTTTGGTCGGCACGGTCTTTCAAGAATTCGGCGGCGATCAATTCCAGGTCATCCGCGGTACGGATGCAGGAACTGATGGCCAGGTAAACTTCAATAAAATGATTGAAATCGGTGAACTTGTACCACTCATGAAGCTCATCCAGGTTGCGGGCGGGAAGAGTGACATTGTGGCGTTCTGCCAGTTTCAGCAAGGTTTGCGGCTCGATGGATCCTTCAAGGTGAACATGCAATTCTACTTTGGGCATTTGTCGGATGAATTCTTTAATGTTCATTTTTTATCCTTTGAAAAATAAATCCTGGTCAGAATAAGAACTTCAATAATCGATGACGGGTAACAAACCCGGCTTTTTCAAGGCACTTGCGTGAGGCGGTGTTTTCCACGGCGCAGCCCGCATTTGGGTTCCAGCCGTTTTGCCGGCAGAAATTGACTAAATACTGAATGATGAATGTGCCATACCCTTTATGCCGGAACTCAGGCGTGATCAACATACCAATGTCGTAGTCTTCGCGTCCACAAATAACCGGCGAGTATATGCCAAAGCCCACCAGGTTGTTTTCCTTTTCAAAAAGGAAGATCTGTTGAGCCTGGATATACTGTCCCACTTCTTCCGGATGGTCAAAGACTTCTTCGTTTACCGCGATGATCTGAGATTCGTCCGCCATATCTGCCCGCCGGACTGTTATTCCCGATGGACTGATGCCGTTGGGCTTTCCTGCAAACTCTCGAAAAAGGAACCCGGCTGTGGACGTGCTCTTTTGGTATCCCTCACAGCAAAAAAGGAGGTCTGTGTCGAATGTCTTGCAAAGGGCTTTCGTGACCCCGAATTCTTTAAGAATGATACCGAAGTATTCATCCATCCGGTTGACCCATTCGGGAAGGACAAAGAATTCCAACAGTATGTTGTTCTCCGAAAGAATGAAGTATCCTGCCTCCAACCCGTCTACGAGGATCTGATAGAGGCTGCCTTTATTAACTAGGAGTTCCAGGTAATATTCCTGCGCAAGAGCAAGTTGCCTGATGTAAGGCTCTCTTAGATTTTGACTGGTTTTACCATCAATAATTTTATTAAATCGCAATGTGCCCATTTTTCGTAATTCCCGCCAGTATGGTTACAGTCGGCTGAATGGAGTGTGATGCGATTATTGTATCAGCAGATTTCAGCCCTTCCGCGTCTCACGATTTATTTAGCCTTCCCAAATTTTTAATAGACGATCATTACATATCCTTCACAGGTTCTCCATATCTGGTGAATACCATTGGTGGTAAGAAACTAAACCGATCATGGAGCAAAAATGAACACGCAAAAGACAAATTGGTGGCTGGACGCGATACTATTCGCGGGGTTCATGGCCACATTCTTTCTGGACCTTACCGGAGTTGAGCTGCATCAATGGATTGGAATAGGATTGGGATTACTGCTTCTTGTTCACCTGGTCCGCCACATAGACTGGATTGGTACTGTGGTTTCCCGTTTCTTTGGTAAATGCACCGCCACTGCCAGGGTCAATCTGATCATCGATATGCTATTGATGGGCGGTTTCGGAATGATCATACTTACCGGCCTGGTCATTTCCACATGGTTGAACCTGACATTCATCAACTATACCGGTTGGTGGGCTGTGCATGTAAGCTCTGCCGTGGTGACGTTGATCGCGTTGCTGCTGAAACTCTATGTACACCGGAAGTGGATCGTCAATGTGGCTGAAACCCGTGTATTCGGCCGTTTGAAGAAAAATGAACCCAACG
>CAYOKC010000013.1:0-39950 GCA_964404415.1 uncultured Leptolinea sp.
ATAAACTTCTGCGCCGGAATGGTGATATCCACCATCTTGTCTTCTGATGCCATGCACCAATCGCACGTGCCGCATTTTTCGTTTTTGTACGTTTCTCCAAAATACGCCAGCAGCGGCTTCCGGCGACACCCGGAGGCTTCCACATAGCGCAGCATGGCATCCAACTGCTCTTCGGCTGCCTGGCGCTCTTTACCCGATTTGCTTCGGATAATGTACTGGAGTTTGTTTTTATCGCCATAACTGAACAAGAGCCGGCATGTAGCCGGCTGACCGTCACGCCCGGCACGGCCGATTTCCTGGTAATACCCTTCCAGGCTCTTGGGAAGGTCATAATGCAGAACATAACGCACATCCGGTTTGTTGATGCCCATACCAAATGCTACCGTGGCCACAATAATATTGACATCATCCCGGATGAACGCTTCCTGGTTTTTCTTACGCTGCGCATCTTCCAACCCGGCATGATAGGGAAGGGCGGAATATTTACGGCGGATGAGTTCATCCGCGAGCCCGTCTACCTGGTTGCGTGAAAAGCAGTAGATGATCCCGGGCCGGCCGGGGTATTGTTCGATCATCTCCACTGCCTGAGCCACAGGGTTGTTTTTTTCCACCACCTCTATGATCAGGTTTTTCCGGTCAAAACTGGAAAGGAATTCATTATGGTCCGAGAAGCCCAGCGATTTTTTGATATCCTCGCGTACTTTTCGGGTAGCGGTTGCCGTCAACGCCAGGCAGGTGACGTTTTTGAGCGATTTGCGCACGTTGATGATCTCGCGGTATTCCGGACGGAAATCATGCCCCCATTCCGAGATGCAATGGGCTTCATCCACCACCAGCAGGTCAACTTTGACGTTTTCCAGCAAATTGGAAATGCGGTCGGTACGCAAAGTTTCGGGCGCCATGTAGATCAGCTTTGTGTGCCCTTTACGCACCTGTTCAGTATTCTTGAGATACTCGCTGGCGGCCAGCGAGCTGTTCAACGTGACCGCCGGTATGCCCAGTTGTTTTAACTGGTCGATCTGGTCTTTCATCAGGGCGATCAACGGTGAAACAACAACCGTCACACCGGGGAGCAGCAGCGCCGGTATCTGGTAACACAGTGACTTGCCCCCGCCGGTGGGCATGATGGCCAGTGTGTCTTTCTTTGATAGCACATTTTCGATGACTTCACGCTGCCGGGGAAGGAAGTCATCATAGCCAAAGGTATCTTTGAGTACGGATTGAGGTGTAGGTGCCATATTTTGAGAATAATAAGAAAAAGAGGCAACGGATTACCCGCTGCCTCTAAATGTACCATAGAATACATATTCTATGTATGGCTTATAAAAATTGTTTACTGGAACAAAACCAGCGCCTTTTCCATAACAATCCACATGGCATAGGCAAGGGGTAGACCGACGGCTGACCACGCCAGGAAAATAAAAACGGGATGCGCAGCTTCACCGGTGATCCCCGGTTTTGACCCGCGGGTTTCTTCATCCAGGCGTGCCTCGCGGTCACGCGCCAGTTTTCTTTCCTTCTCAAGCTCTTCGGCGCTCATAAAGTGTTTGTCATCCACCGGGCGCACCAGCAGATTGCAGATAAGGCCAACAACCAGCAGTCCTGCCAGAATATACATGGTGACGTTATAGACTTGCGCGATGGGAACGCCCTGATTGAGCTGGTATTCGCGGATGTAATTCACCAGAACCGGGCCCAGAACACCGGCTGTCGCCCAGGCTGTGAGCAGGCGGCCGTGAATGGCGCCCACCATCTGGGTACCGAACATATCCGCGAGATAGGCGGGGATGGTGGCGAAGCCGCCGCCATACATGGAGAGGATGACACAGAAAAAGGCAACAAATAGCGCCAGGTTACCTGATGTACTCAGGGTAGGGATGGACGCGTATAAGATGATGCCCAGTAAAAAGAACACGGTGTAGGTGTTCTTGCGGCCGATATAATCGGAAAGTGACGCCCACAGGAACCGGCCGGCGATATTGAACAGTGAAAGCAACCCGGTGAAACCCGCCGCAACGGTGGCGATCTGCGCTTTCTGTGCGGCATCCAGATCATTGAACCCGGTCACGAGGCCGATCAGACGGCCTCCGAACACTTCCTGTAACAACGGGGACGCCATACCCAGAATCCCAATGCCGGCTGTCACATTGAGGCATAAGACCGCCCATATCAGCCAGAACTGCGGGATGCCCCAGATATTCCGCGCGTGGACATGGTGTTTGGTAATCATCGCATTGGCTTTCGCGTTGACCGGCGGATTCCAGCCTTTAGGTTTCCAACCTAGAGGAGGGATGCGGTAGCCGAACGCGCCGGCCATCATGAACACCAGATAGACGGCTGCCATAACCAGAAAACTTTGCCACACGCCAACACTGGTGGGAGACGCGAAATGGTTGATCAGAAAATCGGCAAATGGCGCGCCGACCATGGCGCCGCCGCCGAAGCCCATAATGGCCATCCCGGTCGCCATGCCGCGACGGTCCGGGAACCATTTGATCAGGGTGGAAACGGGAGAGATGTAACCGAGGCCAAGACCGATACCGCCGATCACTCCGGAGCCTATCCACAGCATCCAGATCTGGTGCAGGTAGACGCCCAGCGCCGAGATCACAAGGCCGCCGCACCAGCAGAGCGCGGAGACAAACCCTGCTTTGCGCGGGCCGGCATGTTCCAGCCATGATCCCCAGATGGCCGCGGACGACCCCAGAAAGACAAAGAACAGGGTAAACATCCAGCCCAGCATGGAGATCGGCCAGTCACAATTGATGGCGACGATCTTGGCGAAGAAACCCATGTCTGCCGGGCAGGCTACGGGTGCTGTTATTCCAACGGCTTTTGAAAGCGGCAGCCAGAAAACGGAAAATCCATATGCCATACCGATACACAGATGGATTGCCAGTGCCGCCGGGGGTACAAACCAACGGTTGTAGTCCGGTCCGGCAATCGTCCGTTCTTTGGCCAGAAAGTCAAAATTAAGCATACTCTCCTGTCTCCTTTTTCATTGTTGATCTACGAAACAATCCATTTGGCGATGGGTTGGGATGGATAACAGTAAGGATATCTCTACAGGATTGTATGAAAAACAACACACATCAAACGAATCCGTGGTGATATTGCTATGAAGAATGTTGGTGAAATATGGGGAATGTGTGTACTGCCTCGAAAACTGGATCAAACGGCAGATACCCGCGCAATGGGGTCAATTTTACTCCATTCGCAGCCCGAGTTTGCAGGCTGTGCTTGATCCTTCTTTCCGCAGATCTTTACCGATCAATACCCGTTCCAGATTCGCCGGTAGGTTTTTGATACGCCGCCCGGTGGCGTGGGCAATCGCGTTGACTATGGCCGGCGCGGCTGGTACCAGTCCGGGTTCCGCGATGTTCTTGGCGCCGTACGGTCCATCTGCAAAGGGTTTTTCCACAAATGTTCCCACAATATCCGGCACATCCAGCGCGGTAGGGATGAGGTACTCGTCAAAATTGACCGCCTGTATAAATCCCTGATCATAATCCACGCGTTCCATAAGGGCGTACCCTAAACCCTGGGTGATGCCGCCAAAGACCTGACCGAGCGCGCCCTGTGGGAAGATGACAGTGCCGGTGTTGTGAGCGGACCAGTAATTGGTCACCTCTACCTTGCCGGTGCCGGTATCCACGAGAACCTCGGCAACCTGCGCACCATAATGGTAGGCAAAGTATGGCTTACCGCTGCCGCTTTCAAATGACCAGTGGTTTTCGGGCGCGTTCCAGCGTCCTTCTGTGGACAGAACCAGCCCCATTTTAAGGGCGTGATCCACCACATCATCAAAACTGACGGGTTCTTCATCCGGACCAATGTAATTCTCTTTGTCACGCAGCACATTCACGATGGAACAGTGGAGCATATCGGCGGCGGCGGTGAGCAGCAGCGTATCCATGCGCATGGCCGTCACCCGGGTGGCGTTGCCGCCCAGAACTGTGGCGCGCGAGGCGACAGTCGGCCCACTGGCTTTGGCGGTGTTTGTATCCGGCCGCAGCATGTGAATACGGGATGGGTTGATGCCCAGCGTTTCAGCCGCGATCAGCGTGTAAACGGTGCGTGAACCATTGCCGTAATCCGTCAATCCGGATGTAAGCGTGAGGGTGTGGTCATCGTTAATCCGAAGGGTGCCCACGGCAAAGTCTTTGCCCTCTGCACCCAGTGACATGCCGTGGAATACAGCCGCCACCCCAATGCCGCGCCGGAATTCACCCGGTTTTGACGGGAGTTTATGCTCACTGTCAAATTGTTTGCGGCGTTTGTCCCAATCGGAGATACGGCGCACCTGTTCCAGGCAGTCCGCGATGGCAACGTCATCGCCCAGCTTCTGGCCGTGCGAGGTGGTATCACCAGGGCGCAGGCAGTTCTTCAGCCGCAGGTCGATGGGATCCATCTTCAGTTGTTCGGCGATCTCGTCAACCGCCAGTTCGATGGCATAACACACTTCGGTATTGCCAAAACCCCGGAAGGCGCCGGCAAAACCGTTATTCGTGTAGACAACATCTGTATCCACATGGCAGGCCTGGTAGCGGTATGGACCCATCGCGTGGATGGTTGACCGCCAGGCGGTGAAGGGTGTAATGGCCGCGTACCCGCCGCTGTCGACTACCCCGTGGAAGCGGCAGGCTTTGAGGGTGCCGTCTTTAGCGGCGCCTACCCGGTACTTCATCACCATTGCGTCGCGCTTATAAGAGGCGATCATGGATTCTTCACGGGAAAGGATCATTTTCACCGGTTTTCCGGCAACCAGCGCCAGTTTGGCCGTCTGGGCAATGGTCTGGTACATGGTGTCGTCTTTTCCGCCAAACGCTCCACCCACATACGGTTGGATGACCCGCACATCTTCTTCCTGCAATCCCAACGTTTTTACCAGATTATCGCGTGCGATAAATGGGCTCTGGCAGCCGGCGTAGACGGTTACGCCGCTGTTGCCGGGCCATGGGACGGCTACTGCGCCTTCCGTCTCAATGTAGGCGTGTTCCTGGTGCATGGTGGTGTATTCTTCATCGATCACCACATCGCAGGTATCCAGCACCGGGTCGGGTTCACCCTGGCGAACGATGTAATCGACCAGTAGGTTCCCGCGTGGATGCCCTTCGGCATCGCGGGGTTTTTCGCCCACCAGTGGCGCGTCTGGGGCAAGGGCTTTGCGCGGATCGAAAACTCCGGGCAAGGGTTCCAATTCCACTTTCAAGGCATTCAACGCGGCTTGCAATGAATCTTCGTCGTCGGCGGCAATGGCCACAATGGGGTCGCCGGCATAACGAACACGCTCATGCGCCAGCATATACATATCCACGATCGGGAAGCCGAAGCGGCCGTGATCCACAAAGTCATCGCAGGTAATGATGGCACGAACCCCCGGAATCTTTTGGGCTTCGCCAGTGTCAATGGATACAATTCGGCCGTGGGGCAGGGGACTGCGGTAGCAACGCGCGACAAGCATTCCCGGCAGGTAGTAGTCACCCGTAAATCGGGCGGTGCCCATCACTTTTTCCAGAGCGTCTACCCGGTTGGCCGGTTTACCGATAAATTGTCTTTCAGCCACGGTTGTCATTCTCCCGTCTGTGGATGGCAGCCGCTTCTATGGCATCCACAATTTGCTGGTACCCCGTACAGCGGCACAGGTTGCCGGCAATTCCTTCGCGTATTTCCCTGCGGGATGGGTTGGGGTTGGCTTTTAGAATCGCTTCACCGGCCAGGACCATTCCCGGGGTGCAAAACCCGCATTGTACGGCGCCGTATTCAATGAACGCCTGCTGCAGGTCATTGGGACCTCCCTCCGGCGCGTGTATCCCTTCAATGGTGACCACTTCCCTGCCATTTGCCTGTGCGGCCAGAACCAGGCAGGAGTTCACCAGTTTGCCATCCAGCAGCACAGAACAGGCGCCACATTCTCCCACCCCGCAGCCTTCCTTGGTGCCGATAAGGTGAAGATGATCGCGCAAAAAATGGAGGAGCGAAATATCCGCCGGGGTTTCGGCGGCAGCCGGAGAACCGTTAACAGTCAATTCAAATTTCATGCCGCCTCCAAATCACCCATATTAATGTTAAATACGCGGGCCAACGCGCGGGTTGTCATGGCGGCCAACGCGGGGACTTTGAATTCAGAAGACCAGCGATAGCCGGAAAGTTTGATCATCTCATCCGTCGCCAGCTTACCGGCTTCACGTAATAGTTCAGATGTGGGGACATTGCCCAGCAGGCTGGCTTCCACATCCTTGAACCGGCAGATGGTTGGCGCGGCCGAACCGGTGACGAACCGGGCTTCAGCTACTTTTCCTTCACCATCAAGCCTGCCGAGTGCCGCGACCGTCAAACGGGAAATGGCCATGGCGTTGCGCCGGCCCAGCTTGAGGAAAACACCCCGCGAACCCTCGGCAGGAACGGTATAGCTCAGTGAAACAAGCAGCCCGCCCTGTGGAATTCTTGTTTTGTTGGGCCCCAGCACCAGCTCACTGACTGTCCAGTTGAATTCTTCCGTGGGAGTAAGTACCCGGGCAGAGGTATCCAGGCAGACCAGCGCGGGGAGTGAATCGGCACAGGCGGCTGCGTTGGCCACATTGCCGCCGATGGTTCCCATATTGCGGATCTGCACCGCGCCGACCGTCTTACAGGCGTCTGCCAGGATGGGGGCGGTTTTTTGTATTACCGGGCTGGCAATCACCTCAGAAAATGACGCGGCGGCTCCGATGAACACCCGGTCACCTTTTTGTTCGATCTGACGCATTTCAGGGATCAGGGTGATATCCACCACCCGGTCGCACAGATCCGGCTTATGGCGCAGCAATAGAACCAGATCTGTGCTTCCCGCCAGAGGACGACTCTTGAATTCCGGCTGGTTTAATAAATGTACAGCGTCTTGAATGCTTTGTGCCCGAATATATGAAAATCGTTCCATACACGCTCCATTACCGGTAATTTCGGGTCAATTTGAACGTTGCAAGGCTTCTTCCATGGAAATTCCGGCCATCATCAAACCGATCTGCTCCACGGTCGCAGAGTCGCGGTCAACGATGCCCATAATGCTGCCTTCATAGATGACGGCTATCCGGTCAGACAAGGTGCGGATCTCATCCAGGTCTTCCGATATGAGCAGGATGGCGGTTCCGGAATCGCGCTGCATCAACAAACGTTCATGGATATATTCTGTCGCGCCAATGTCCACACCACGGGTGGGTTGGGCGGCGATCAACACTTTCGGTTGACGTGCCAGTTCGCGCGCGAGGATCAGTTTTTGAATATTGCCGCCGGACAGGTTCTTCACGGGTGTATCGAGCCCTGGCGTTTTTACCGTAAATTCCCGGATCATCCGGGACGCGAAAGCTTCCATCCGCGGAAAGTCAAGGAATATGCCGCGTGTGAACTGGGGTGACGCGTGATCCTGCAGAAAGAGATTCTCCTGAACGGAAAACTCGCGGATGGCCCCGTCACGCATACGCTCTTCCGGAATATATGCCAGACCGGAATGAACCCGCTCGATCAGAGGCAGTGATGTGATCTCAGATTGGTCCAGGTCAATATGCCCGGCGGTGGCTTTCCGCAGACCCGAAAGGCATTCCGCCAGCTCGCGTTGTCCGTTTCCGGATACGCCTGCCAGTCCGATGATCTCACTGCCGTGAATCTCAAGATTGATTCCGCGCAACACTTCCGTTCCGCGGTCGCCCATGGCATGCAGGTTCTCGATCTTCAGCCGCACCGGGCCGGTTTTTACCGGCTGCGGGGCTATCTTCTTCATATCGCGGCCGACCATCATCTTGACCAGGTCGTTGCGGGTCATCTCTTTTGCCGGCCGGGTACCGATCACCTGACCGTCGCGCAAAACGGTCACGCGGTCGCTGATCTCCATAACCTCATGCAGTTTGTGCGAAATAAAGACCAGAGCGTGACCTTCATTCACCATTCGTTTCAATGTTACAAACAGGTCATTGACTTCCTGAGGGGTCAACACGGCGGTGGGTTCATCAAGGATGATGAGACTGGCGCCCCGATACAGGGCTTTAATAATTTCCACGCGCTGCTGCTCGCCAACCGAAAGTTGCCAGACGTAGGCTGTGGGGTCCACTTTCAGCCCATACGCCTGTGAAAGCTCCTGAATACGTTTTGAAACCGTATCGAGGTCCAAAAGGGGTTCGTGTTTGGACTTCAATCCCAGTATGACATTTTCCGCCACAGTGAGTGTGGGCACCAACATGAAATGTTGGTGGATCATGCCGATACCGGCGCGGATCGCGTCAGCCGGTGATCGGAATGTAACAGGTTTCCCGTCAATAATAATTTCACCTTCATCCGGTTTGTACAGGCCAAATAGCTGGCGCATCAGTGTGCTTTTACCGGCGCCGTTTTCTCCCAACAATGCATGGACCTCACCGGCTTTAACATCAAAGCAGACTTTTGAGTTCGCCAGAACTCCCGGGAACCGTTTGACGATGTTGCACATTTCCACAAGTTCAATTTTGTGCTGATCGTTAACCATTTTCTCTGCCGGCATAACAAACCTCGAAGATGAATTTGTGATTGAAGGAAAGGGTTTCCCTCCCCTCCGGGTAAACAGAGGGGAGGGAGAATTCAACAGTATTGTTTACGGTTCGACTTTGATTTTGCCGTCTTTAATTCCGGCAATGGCTTTTTCAGCCGCTGCTTTCACGTCATCGGGCAGTTTGTAATCAGGGTTGAAGGCGATCTTCAAGCCGTCATTCTTGAGCTGCAGAACATATTTCTCGCCGCCCAATTTGCCATCAGCGCGTTTGGCGATGATATCTTTCAGCATGCCTTTCCAGTCATAAACCTGGGAGGCTACAACCAGTTCTTTGGCCAGGGAAGCCTGGTCAGCCTGGGTACCGAACCACAGGACGCCGCCTTTATCTTTGGCAGCCCCAATGGAGCCAACCACGGACTGGGAAGAACCGGTCAGAACATCAGCGCCGGCGGCAATGTGGGTCTTGGCGGCTTCTGTCATCAGAGCAACATCTGAGAAGGAGCCGGTCCAGGTTTTGGAGATGGTGATCTTCTTATCAACGGATTCAACACCCTGCACGAAACCGTCGATGTAGGTTTTGGCATCGCCGACTTCGATAGGGCCGGTTACGCCGATCTTCTTGCTCTTTGACAGCATGGCAGCCATCACACCATTGATATAGCCGCCTTCTTCAGCAGCCGCGGTGTAGGCATAGACGTTGTCAAGGCCGAATGTGTTTACATCGGTACCCCAGGCAAACGTGGTATCAGGGAAGTCGGGGGCAATTTCCTGAACGGAAGCGCCGTACTGGGAGCCGTGAGCGATAACAATATCGAAACCTTCTGTGGCGTAGTCACGAATGGCCGCAGCCGCGTCGGGAACATTAAACATGTTCTCGGTGTATTTCAACTCCATGGCTTTTTCTCCGCCCATTTCTTTCTGAATATCTTTTAGAGCGGAAAACATGGATTGACTGAACGCCATATCGGTGGTGGCGCTGGGCATGATCACGGCAATGCGGATCGGTTTGGTTTCAGTTGCCACGGCGAGGGAAGGAGCCGGAATCCAGGCAGCAACTAGCAATGTGACCAGTACTGCTGCGAAAAACAAACGTTTAATGCTCATCAAATCCTCCTTAAATTTTTATGTTGCTTGAGTGGGTTAACTTTCGCCTCGTTCAAAAGGCTTGTTCAATGCGGCTGGTTGACGGGCCCGATTTACCGTCACGGCCAGAGCCGCGATTGTCAGAAGGTAGGGCAGCATGACTGCCACGTCAGATGGAATATTGACGCCCAGAACCTGCATCCACAACTGGAAGGCATTTACTGTGCTGAAGAGCAGCGCGCCGCCCATGATGCCAAGCGGCTTCCATCCGCCGAAATACACCAGCGCCACCGCGATAAAACCCTGACCGGCTGTCAGGTTATCCTGGAACAGGTTTAGTAGTGAAATGGACAGCGAGGCTCCAGCAACGCCGGCGAGCATCGCGCCAATACACACGCTGGAATAACGCACTTTATCCACGTTGACACCAAGAGAATCCGCGGCAGCCGGGTTTTGTCCGACTGATTTGATCATCAGCCCCCAACTAGTCTTATCCAGTATCCACCAGGCAATGGGAACCAGAAGAAACGCGCCATATACCAGAAGGCTGTGATTGAAGAATATTTCACCGATAAAGGGAATATCACTCAGTACAGGGATTTTTACAGACTGAAATCCGGTGACCGTTTTTACGGTTCCCACCAGAACGTTGAACAGCAGGCTTGAAAGTCCCAGCCCAAACATGTGAAGCCCAATACCGCTGATGCCCTGTTCGGCTTTCAACGTCACACTGATGAAGGACATTAGTAAACCCATCACCAACCCGGTAAGGATGGCTGCCAGCAAGCCAAGCCAGATATTGCCGGTATTTAAGACCACAAAAAAGGCGGCGAAGGCTGTGATCAGCATGGTGCCGTCAACTCCCAGGTTGACAACGCCCGATGATTGGGCGAAAGCTTCACCAACCGCGGCGTATAGATAGGGTGTGGCCAGGCGAATAGCGGATGTTAAAATACCGATGATCACGCCCGAAGTAAGAAGCTCGTCCATCAGGCTACCTCTGTTTCTTTGACAGCAGCGATTTTCCGGCGGGCCGCCCAGCGTTTTGACCAGATGGACGAACCAACGACAAACAGGACCACAAGGCCGAGTATGGCCGTGATCAGAGCGGAAGGCACCTGGGTGGCGCGCTGCATTTTATCGGCGCCCACCAACAGACCTCCAAATAGGATGGAGGCGGGTATCGCGCCCAGCGGGTGAAGCCCGCCAAACAACGCGGCGACGATGCCTGAAAAACCATACCCGCCGGTGATGCCTTCAAGTAAACGGTGTTGAACGCCAAGTACTTCAACTACTCCGGCCAGACCAGCAAATCCACCGGCAAGTGTAAGTGATAAAGCCTGATAGAACGGCACATTGATACCGGCATAGCGTGACGCGTCCGGGTTTAATCCAACCGCGCGGATGCGGTAGCCGATGGTCGTACGCCAGAGGAAGACATACACAGCAATCGCCAGGATTACGGCAATGATGGCCCCCGCGTTTAGCAGGGTCTGGGGGATAAGCCTGGGCAGCCAGGTGTGAGCCGGAAGGCGTTCAGATTGTGCCAGATACTGACCGGCTTTAACCCCTGCCGGATCGATCAACGGCCCACGCACCAGTAGGTTCATGAACTGAAGCGCGATGGCGTTCATCATTACCGTGCTGAGGATCTCGTTGACCTTCAATCGGGCTTTAAGCAGGCCGGGGATAAAACCCCATACGCATCCGGCGAGAAAACCCATAATGATCGTGGTGGGGATCACCAGCCAGCCCGGCCATTCACGGAACATCAGAGGCCACCAGGTAGCCATGAGCGCGCCCGCGATGATCTGCCCCTCGCCTCCAATATTGATGACGCTGGCTCGAAAGGCGATACAAATTCCGAGCCCAACGAGCAACAACGGGGTGGCTTTGACCAGCGCTTGAATAAAGCCAGGCCAGCTTCCGAATGCGCCGCTCAATAAAACGGAATATGCTTTTATCGGGTTGACATTCAAGAAAACCAATAAGACGGCGCCAATAATGAGCGCCACCAGCATGCCGGCGAAAGGAACAGCCAGGTTGACGGCAACATCCTGCCAGTCTATTGAAAATCCCCTGTTTTTCTTTGTTGTTTCAGTCATTTCATTGGGGGGCAACCTGCACCTCCGGGTGGGGTATATGGATCAAACGGTAAGAATTTCTTTCTTGGTTCGATCGCGATCTTTTCAGTCCAGGCATTTTTCAGGCTCCAATCCGCCTTACTACATGAAAGTCAAAATAACCGGGAACAAAATGACTGATGGAGTAGTCCACCACCTGGTTGTCTTTGGTATATAGCCGGGCTTCCAGCCGTAGTAATGGCGTTGTGGGCGCGATCTCCAACAAGCTTGATAAATTTTTATCAGCTGTAACAGCGGCCAACTTCGTCATTGAATAAGATAATGGTGGGTCACTGCGTTTAAGTAAAACATCAATCACAGATCCGTGGAATGACCCGGAAAGGTCATCTTTCCGCAAAAATTCAATCGGAAGAATATCGTGAAGATAGGCTACAGGCCGCTTGTTTACCTCAATAATGCGGGCGACAGACAATACCATTGAGGGTAATTTCAATCCGAGTTCGGTCTGTTCTGGCTGGGTGGCCGGCCGTTCTTCAATTTCAGCCTCACCCATGCTGGTTTCAAGTCCGATCCGGCTGGCTAACCGTTCAATACTTTCCAGTACTTCAAGTCCGCTTTCCATACGTTTGCCATAGGCAGGGGCGACAAACGTACCCACACCGTGACGGCAGTAGATCAGTCCTTCGAGTTCCAGGCTGTGAAGGGCTTCGCGCAGGGTTGGGCGAGATATACCCAACTGGCGCGCGAATTCACCTTCAGAGGGCAATTGCTGCCCCGGAAGATACTCGCCGCTGGAGATCAATTCGCGGATATATTCGGATGTTTGTGTGGGGAGTGAGACCCGAACGGATTTCAATGGTCTCATGAGGGTAGTCATGCCACCTCCGATGTAAAACATCTGAAGCCAGACTTCTTACAACTATCATAAAGGATTTTTATTTATTAATAAATAGTCATTTGTCACCATATCAATGATCAGGGTGCATTTTCTTGAAAAGCAATCCTGTTAAATCAAATTGGACATAAACTATCAAGAATCAATAGAAATACGCATTGCATATCATCATTAATGATGATGGAAAAAGGAAGAAACTCATATACCATTGTGAAAGATTTCACAAATGAAATTAATAATGCATTGTGAAATTTTCTGCGGCAGATATGCTGCCCTGAATTCATACAAAGTTTTTTGCCGCATATCCAAAGGAGGATCACTATGGCAGGAACAAAGAATTCAACCCGTGTAACACCTTTGATGGACGTTTCTAAAGGCGCCACATCTATCGAAGAACTTGACGAACTCGTCCGGCAGGTGCGTGAAGCGCAACGGATCTTCAGTACTTTCTCCCAGGAAAAAGTTGATGTGATCTTCCGTGAGGCATCCATAGCCGCCAACGAAGCCCGCATTGAACTGGCTAAAGAAGCCGTGGCAGAAACCGGAATGGGCATTGTGGAAGATAAAGTGATCAAAAACCATTTCGCCGCGGAATATATCTACAACAAGTACCGCAAAACCCAGACCTGCGGTGTGAATGAATCTGACCCAACATTCGGCATTCAGAAGGTAGCCGAACCGGTGGGTGTTATCTGCGGCATCATCCCCACCACGAACCCCACATCCACCACCATCTTCAAAGCCCTGATCGCCCTGAAAACCCGCAATGCCATCATCTTTTCACCGCATCCGCGCGCGAAGAACTGCACCGTGCATGCCGCTCGCATCGTGCTGGAAGCGGCTGTGCGTGCCGGCGCCCCGGCCGGGATCATCGGCTGGATTGCCACCCCCAAGCTTGAGCTGACCAACCACCTGATGACCAACAGCGGTATCAACCTGATCCTGGCTACCGGCGGCCCTGGTATGGTCAAAGCAGCCTATTCCTCCGGCGTGCCGGCCATCGGTGTGGGCGCCGGCAACACTCCCGCATTGATCGATGAAACGGCTGACGTGCGCATGGCTGTCAACTCGATCATCATGAGCAAGACATTTGATAACGGCGTGGTTTGCGCTTCCGAACAGTGTGTTGTGGTGCACAAGGATGTGTACGCCGACGTGGTCGCCGAGTTCAAACGCCGCGACGGATATATCCTTTCACCGGAAGAAAAAGCAAAACTTAGCCAGATTTTAATGGATCCCAAAGAGTGCTCGGTCAACCCCAAAGTGGTGGGGCAGTCCGCGGCCGGTATCGCTGCCATGGCCGGTATAGACGTTCCCGCCGGTACCAAAGTGTTGATTGGCGAGATCGATGAGATCAAGCGAGATGAACCATTTGCCCATGAAAAATTGTCACCGCTGCTGGGCATGATCAAATGCAATGATTTTGACGAAGGCGTAACGATGGCGCAGCAGTTGGTGGAACTGGGCGGTATCGGCCACACGTCGGTGCTCTATACAGACAAACTGAACCGCGACCGGTTGGCCCAATTCGGCTATTGGGTGAAAACCGGGCGTGTACTCTCCAATATGCCTTCCTCCCAGGGAGCCATCGGTGACATCTACAACTTCCGGCTCGAACCGTCGCTCACTCTGGGCTGCGGAAGTTGGGGCGGTAACTCGGTCAGTGAAAATGTGGGAGTCAAACATCTTATGAACATCAAAACCATCGCCGAACGGCGTGAAAACATGCTGTGGTTCCGGGTACCCCCGAAGATCTACCTGAAATCCGGTTGTCTGCCTGTTGCCCTGCAGGAACTGGCCGGCAAGAAACGCGCCTTCATCGTGACGGACTCCGCGTTGTTCAACCTCGGGTTCGCGGAAAAAGTCACCTCCGTGCTGGAACCCATGGGCATTGAATGTGAAGTATTCCACCAGGTGAAGCCTGATCCCACGCTGCAGACGGTCAAACAGGGTGTCAGCCTGATCAACGCCTTCAAGCCCGATGTGATCATTGCCCTGGGTGGCGGCTCCCCCATGGACGCGGCCAAGATCATCTGGATGTTGTATGAAAACCCGGATGTGGAATTTGAAGGACTGGCCCTGCGCTTTATGGACATCCAGAAACGCATCTATGACTTCCCGAAAATGGGCGGAAAAGCGTTCTTTGTGGCCATCCCCACAACGGCCGGCACCGGCTCTGAAGTCACCCCGTTCGCGGTGATCACTGATGAGCGTTCCGGCATGAAGTACCCTATCGCGGACTATGCCCTCACTCCTGACATGGCGATCGTGGATGCCGAATTGACTCTGGGCATGCCCAAACCCCTGGCGGCTGCATCCGGTATTGACGCCGTCACCCACGCGCTGGAAGCCATCGTCTCTGTGGCGGCCACCGATTACTCCACCGGGCTGGCGCTAGAATCTCTGCGCATTATGTTCAAGTATCTGGAGCGTGCCTACGATAACGGCGCGCAGGACTTGCGGGCTGTTGAAAAAGTGCTGAACGCCTCCACTATGGCCGGTATGGCTTTCGCCAACGCGTTCCTTGGGTTGAACCACTCCATGGCACACAAATTCGGCGCGGCATTCCACATTCCTCACGGTGTGGCCAACGCGCTGCTGATCCCTCACGTCATCCGCTTCAATGCCACCGACAATCCCACCAAGCAGGCAGCTTTCCCCCAGTACCGCTACCCGGGTGCCGTGGTGCGTTACGTCCGCATCAGTGACTATCTCGGTCTGGGCGGAAATACCAGTGAAGAGAAGATCGAGAACTTGATCAAGGCGTTGGAGGGTTTGAAAGCCCACCTCAATATTCCGGCGACGATCAAAGACTACGGCATCTCTGAAAAGGAGTTCCTGTCACAGGTGGACGACCTGGCCGAGCATGCCTTTGATGACCAGTGTACGGGGACCAACCCCCGCTACCCGTTGATCAGTGAGATCCGTGACCTGTACCTCAAGGCGTACTACGGAGAATAACCAAAATATTTCACAAGTCAGCGGCGGATGGTGTCAAAGCCATCCGCCGTTTTCTTAATCCATATTTTAAGGCAGGGTAGTTGCAAGCGGGAGGATATTTGACAATAGTCGTTCACCAAAATCCGCTTGCATCTACCGCGGCACAATTCGGGAATAAGTCATCGTGTGGGCAGCTTTCTTATTTAGCCTGCGGTTGATGCGGCGGGAATTGGGTGCTGCATGAATGGACGGATTAATCCCCCGCCGGCATCAACCCTGAATGTGTCCTTTTTGGGGTAGGATAGATGCAAGCGGGAGGATACATGACGGTGGTCGTTGACACAAATCCGCTTGCATCTACCGCAGGCACAATTCGGGAATCAATCACGGAGACGATAGAGTTTATTCCCGGTACTCTGTCAAAATATGGAACAACACATTCGAAAATAAGCGCAAATGACTTTCCATCCGTCCCGGGAATGACTTGTTGATGTAATCCAGATTATCGTATTCGGTGTGCCAGATCTCGCCGGCATCACCAAAAGACGGGTCAACCTGGGTATACCCGTCAAGTTCTCCAAGGTTCCAGTTGGTGGCTTCAAAATACACATACTGGATCCCTCTGTGTAGAAACGGAGCGTGGTCAGACGCGTCAATTGTGGTTCCAGCCGGGTATTCCGGGTTTTTCCCCGGCTGGGTGATCAGGGAAATGCCTTTTTCACGCGCGTAATCAAGTGCCCAATCGCGGACATGGCCGGCTTCCCCTTCGTCTCCATAGACATAGGTATAGTCACCCACCGCGAGGCTGTCGAGGTTGACCATCGCGATCGAATTTTCCACTTCCTCTTCAGTCATCCGGGATGTGTAATGTTTTGACCCTTCGAGCCCGGTTTCTTCCGCGTCAAAGAAAATGAACCGGATGGAATACGGGGTTTCCAGGTTCTTTACCCGCAACGCCATTTCCAGTAAAACAGCCACTCCCGAGCCGTTGTCATCAACACCAGAACCGGGACCGGTACTGTCATAGTGCGCTCCGGCGAGGATCAACTCACTGGAATTACCGGGTTTGTCGACATAGATATTTGCCGCATCTTTTCCGTTTTTGGTTACAAACGCCTGAATCACGGGACAGTACCCCATGCCCTTGAGAGCGGTTTCGATATAATGGCGGGCTTTGAGGTGCCCTTCTTGTGGCAGGGTCCTCGGTCCAAATTGGGACAGGTCAGCCAGGTATCGGATCGCGAGGTCACCTTCTTCATAACCGGCAGGTTCAGAAGGGATAAATGACGTGTTACCGCGGTCAGGGTTGGCGGGTTTTTCAACCTCGCGCGGCAAGAAAAAGGAACACGCGTTGACGGTCAATATGAGGCAGACAAGGATGACCGCGGCGCGGTAATTCATTTTTTCCAATGCTCAACCCATTCTGGATCAAGACGGATCAGCCGGTTCTTTTTCAGGTTCTCCTGCATCACCCAGCGCACGTCTTTGTCTTCAGATTGCAGCCATTTTTCCATATACGGTCTGACATACTCCAGGTTGGCAGCCGCGGCAACACTCCATCCGTACGACAGTCCTTTTTTCAATGCGATAAAGCCCTCATCCTTGCGGTCTTGATATTCCGATAACGCGCGGGTGACAATATCCAGCATCTGGACCGGGTAATGCTCCACCAGTTTATCTGTCAACAGGCAGGGCTCGCATAATCCGGCTACAGCGCAGCGTTGTTCGTACGGTTTGCCGTTATAGAAACGGGGAAGGATTTTTAGTAATTTGTTCAGGTCTTTTTTCCCGATGGTTTGCAGTGCCATGGCGGCGGCTTCTCGGGTGCGCCAGCGGGAGTCGCTTGCCGCCCAGAAGATGCGGTCAAGCGCGCGGGCATCACCTTCAAGGTACAAACGCCCCTGACCGTAAACACCGCAGAAGGTGAGAAATTCCTCCGCCGTGTTTACCGGGGCTTCATTGGCTGAGAGATTTGTCCATTCTATTAATAAGGAAGAGTCAATGGTTTGAGCCGCTGCGGCAGCCAGTTCCAGATTCCCCCGCGGACCCGGGAGGTTTGAATTGGACAGAAGGTACGACGTTATTACCTGTTTATCTGTCAACCGGGTTAACTCAGTGATGTAATCATCGGTTTTGCTCATTGATAAATCCTCCCTGATAATGATAATCCTGTCTTATTTTTATCTGGTGAACAGGTTAGCGGATAACCGCGTACACATACAGCGATGTCCCGTCGGCTGCCGCCATGAAACGCCCGTCTGGTGAAAATTGCACTGCCGAGAACCGGTTTTCCGGAGCGGCAATCCGTTTCACTTCCTGCCCGGTTTTTACATCCAGCACTGTCAAACCGCTGCCGGCAGCAGCGATGATCGCGGAATCAGGAGAAAAACTCAAATCAACCGCCGGTGATCCTTCCAAAGGGATGACAGTCTCCTGATTGCCTGTTACAGCATCGTAGATATATAGCAGGGGCTGGAATGTTCCTTTTAATTCACCACCGGCTGAAACCGCAAGCTGCGCATCACCGGCTGAAAAAGCATGCGACATAATGAAATCCTGGTGACCTAGCCGGGCTGCCAGACCGCAATCGGACAGGCGGTTGATCTGAAGGGTCGCGCGGGCGATCCATACCAGCCATTTTCCGGCCGGAGAGGGTGAAACCGAATAGACAGGCGCGGCGGTCTCAAACCCGGCGCAGGAATCCACTTCTTTTCCGGATTTCACGTCGATGGCAGTAGCTTTGAATTCATCCGCTGACGAAACCCAAACACGGTTACTGCCCTGTTCGAAAACGGCGGAAACGAAATCTGCCGGCGCTGAAATTGCCGCGGCTGTTTTCCCATCCAATGAGCGAACATCCAGATGGCGGCGGTCAGACGTCATCAGAATCTGCCGGCTTTCTGCATCAAAGTCCAGAAAGGTGCTTTTCTCTGACATAGTAAATGTTTCCAGTAAATTTAGATTCGCCGCGTCATACCGGGTGACAGTCCCCGGGCTAATGGCCGTAAGAGATAAAGAATCCGGCTGCCATATCAGGCGGGAGATATTGGTTACGGGAATGGAATGGATCCCGGCAAGTTTTGCCGCGTTTTCACTGGTGATCGTGGAATATGCGGTTGGCAAAGTAGGTGTCGGTACCGGATTGGAAGTAATCGTGACAATGGTAGCCTGGCTGTTTGCCGCCATTGTGGAATCTGCGGCGAAAATATTTACACCTGGCATGGAACATGCGATTACGCATAATGCCAGCAGGATAACCGGCGGATGAATTTTCATTGTGTGAACCCTCCTGGTATGAAAAATGCACCAAAATAATACTATAATCTATGTAATCCGCGGAGGTAGGTATGAGTACCGTCAACATCCTGGTTGTAGAGGATGACGAGATCGTCGCGAAAACTGTTGAACGCAGTTTGCGGGGACATGAATTCCGCGTGACTATTGCCAACAGCGGTGTAGAGGGCTTGAAAGTTGCCCGCCGGCAGGCTACAGATCTGATCCTGTTGGATGTGATCATGCCCGGGATGGACGGTTACGCGGTTTGCCGGGAGGTTAGGGCGGATCCACTCCTCGCCAATATTCCCATTTTGTTCTTAACGGCAAAAGCCAAAGATGAAGACCGCATTGCCGGTTTTCTGGCCGGCGCCGATGACTACCTCACGAAGCCTTTCAATATTGACGAACTGATCCTGCGCATCCGCGCTATTTTACGGCGCTCCAAAACGCATCCGCGTCTGGAGGGAGACCCAACGATTGAAACCAGCTCCCGCGTGGTCGCTGTGACGGTTGATGAACCTGAACTCAAAGAACCCGGCGCGAAACACCAGATTGCCATTGGCGAGTACATATTAAATGTAAAGAGCTATGAACTCAAAACCCGCTCACGCGGCAAAGTGCGATTAACTCCGGTACAATTTGATCTCCTTTATCATTTGATGAGCCACCCGGGTGAAATTTTTTCGCCCAGCCGTCTACTCGATGAAGTATGGGATTACCCGTCTGATGCGGGAAGCCCTGACCTGGTTCGGGTACACATCAAAAATTTGCGTGAACGGATCGAACCCGATCCGCATGAACCTCAATTTATCCAAACGGTTGCCGGATACGGATATACCATACGCGCGGATGAAGATTGAGCCTTATTACCTGTAATAGAGTAGAGCCATTAGAATGACAACCGCGCAAAAAACGGAGAAAGACCGGACATGGGAAGAATCGGTTGAATATCTGGCCAGTCAACTGGCCGGACAGGACCAATTAAACCCCGCTCTGCAATCCGGCCTTGAATTCATTCTCCTGCGGCTCAATCTGGAAAGCGGTATGATCCTCGCGCCTGAGTGGAACAAGGGTGATCCATTGATCAGCCTTGCCGTGGGTAAAACCCGCTCCTGGCAGAACCAGATCCATTCGCGTGAAAGCTTTCTGAATTCACTACTCCTACAAGCCAGCGAGTCACAGACTGGTGAAGTGGTCGCGGATACAGCCGGCCTAGTTGCCATATTTCCTTTAATATCCGCTGATGGAGGGCAGGGTTTGTTCCTGACCAACCTGCGCGAATTCACGCAGGAAGAAAAAGATTTTCTTGAAGCAGCCACATTTCTTTTAGGCCAACGGATCTCCACGTACTTCAGCCAGCTGCGCATGGTTCAATACCGAAAAGGAATGGACCTGATCAGCCAGATTTTTGCCGGCCTTAATAGCATGGCAGCCGGCGAAGAACTGGAAACCCGTCTTGTTCGCAGCTTGAAGGATATCTTCAGTTGCGAGGCGGCATCCATCGCGCTGGTGAGTGACAATCCCGACGCGCTGCTGGTAAAAAAGACCATCGCCGGTGGTGAGGACTGGATCTATCAGGTTAGCATCAAGCCCGGCAAAGGACTTCTCGGGGTGTGCATGAACGAACGGCACCCCATGATCTTCAATCAGCCTGTTCTTGACAGCCGGTTTGACCCGGAGATCGATTCTATCCCCGGGGTGGAAGCTACATCGTTAACGTTTGTGCCGTTAACAGCGCCAGATCAGGTTACCGGTGTGGTGGAGTTGATCAACCACATCGGAGGCGGGTTTACGCACGGCGACCTGGAGTTGCTGGAAAAACTGGGTGAGTCCATCGCGCACCTGCTGCGCAACATTCAGATGACCGAGCAACTCAAAGTGATGAACGCCCACCTTGAAGCCAGCCGTTGGGAACTGGTGCGTTCCCGCAACACTCTGCGCAGCCTGTTTGATAACCTGCCGGATTCACTGTATATCATCGACCGGAAATACCGTCTGGTGGCCGTCAATATGGCACGGGCTAAACGGGTAAATACCGAACCGCGCATGATCATCAACCACCTGTGTTATAACGCGCTCTACAAGCGGTCTGAACCCTGTGAGAACTGCCTGGTGGCGGATACGTTTTATAACCACACTATTACAAACCGTACAGAACGGGTGTGGGATAGCGGAGACCATCCACTGGAGTGGGATATCACCGCGTATCCCATCATCGAAGAAGATGAAGAAGTTCCCCAGGTGATCATCTTTGAACGTGATGTGACAGAAAAGAACATGATGGGCGCCATTCTGATCCAATCGGAAAAAATGGCGGCGGTCGGTCAACTGGCGGCAGGTATCGCCCATGAGATCAATAATCCGTTGACCGTAGTGCTGGCCAATGCCCAGTTGCTGGAACGTTCACTTCCCAAAGAGAGTGATGACGCTGAAGCGGTTGACCTGATCTTCCGCGCCGGCACCCGCGCGCTGCAGGTTGTTCGCAACCTGTTGAATTTTGCCCGAAAAGAACAATCGGAAGTCAAACCGACCGATATCAACCAGTCTATTCAATCCGCGCTGGATATGCTGAAGCACGAGTTTATGCAGCGTTCGGTGGAGTACAGTTTCGAACCGGCTGACCGCCTGCCGATGATCATGGCATCTCAGGAAAACCTCTCGGGAGTCTGGGTGAATATATTAATTAACGCGATGGACGCGACAATTGGCAAACAGGGCCGCGTGAAAATTGTCACCCAGCATACCGGTAATGAGATCCGTGTGATCATCAGCGATAACGGGCATGGGATAGGGCCGGATAAATTGAAACGTATTTTTGATCCATTCTTTACAACAAAAGACGTAGGAAAAGGTACCGGACTCGGCTTATCCATCTGTCACCGGGTGATCAAACAACACGGCGGGAATATACTGGTTGACAGTCAAATAGAAGTGGGGACTACGTTCACCATCATACTGCCGGCGTATTAATTTTTACACCGCATTTATATTGCTTTTACAGCGCTTTTATCCAATCAGAATTGGAACAATGTTACAACTGAACCAGGCGAAGATTTGGTTCAGAATTTTGGATTTAACAAGAGAATGATCGCACTTACAAGACTCAACGGAACAAAATACTATTTGAACGCTGACTTAATTGTCACCGTTGAAGGCACCCCTGATACCGTCATTTCTCTGACAAACGGGACCAAATTTGTTGTCCGTAACCGCCCGGAGGATGTTGTTCAAATGATCGTTCAATACCAGCGACTGGTGCATAACCCTGACATCCAGGTAAGCCGAGGAGAATGAGATGGATCTAGCCACCATTATTGGGCTTGGAGCAAGCCTCGCCGTTGTAGTTATAGTCATGATCCTCGACGGCGGTACTCCAATGGAACTTCTTTCTCATCCATCGGCGATTCTTTTGACCCTGGTCGGTTCGATGGTGTGTACCATCTCCACAATGCCTTTTGACGCTGTGGTGAAAATTCCGATCTACTTTGCAAAAGCATTCATAACCAAGAAAGTCAACCTGCCGGAGATCATCAACACACTGGCGTCCATGGCTGATAAAGCGCGGCGTGAAGGCTTGCTGGCACTGGAAGAGGAAAGCAAGAAAATTCCTGATCCGTTTTTACGGCAGGGAATTATGCTGGTTGTAGATGGTACTGATCCATCTCAGGTTCGCGCGATCCTTGAACTTGAGATCAAGAATATGGAAGAACGCCACGAGATCGCCATTTCCTTCTTCAACACAGCCGGTGGTTTCAGCCCCACGTTCGGTATTATTGGTACGGTTATGGGCTTGATCTCCGTATTGAAGCAATTGGATGATCCGGGAAAACTGGCAAAATCGATCGCGGCGGCTTTTCTGGCTACCCTGTGGGGTTTACTTTCCGCGAACTTGATCTGGCTGCCCATCGGCGGCAAATTGGCCTTACGCAGCAAGGAAGAAGTGAATTACCGGCACATGTTGCTGGAAGGTATATTGTCATTGCAGGCAGGCGAGAATCCTCGCATTATCAAAGAAAAGTTGAGCACTTTCCTGCCTCCGGCTGAACGGAAACATGCCGAAGGCGGCGCCGGCGCCCAGGCTGGAGCTAAAGCATGAGCAGTCATGGTGGCGGTAATGACCGCTGGTTGGTAAGTTATTCAGACTTCATCACCCTTTTAATGGTGCTGTTTGTCGTGTTGTATTCGATGGGGCAGATCGACGTAAAGCGATACAAAGCCCTGGCGCAAAACTTAAAAGCCGCGTTTACGGTGGGAGGCGCTCCCCCAAAAGTGGTTGACCCGAATATCGACCAATCCGGCGGTTTGAGTTTTGACGTGGCCGCGCAGCCTATTCAAGTTGAAGGTTTGCCCGTTCTATCATCTGTTGGATCTGAAGTAGCCGGTAAGTTGACCGACCTTCTTAAAGAGAATGGATTGAGCAGCGAGGTCAGTGTTCAGAATAATGTGGAAGGGGTTCTGATCTCACTCAGCCAGAAGTTGACGTTTGTTGAGGGCCGGGCTGAATTGCAGCCGGCCGCGTATCCGATCCTGGATACGATTGTCACCATGGTTGAAGGTATTCCCAACGAAATTCGTGTTATCGGGCATACCGATAATTCCGCACCGACCGACCCGCGTTATCCGGATAACTGGTCGTTGTCACTGGCTCGCGCTAATGAAATTGTTCGTTATTTCCAGGCCAAGGGAATTTCTCCTGACCGCCTGATACCTACAGGGCGGGGTGAATTTCAGCCGTTGTTCCCCAACGACACTCCCGAACACCGCAATATGAACAGCCGTGCTGAAATTGTGGTTGTCTACCCCATAAGTTCAGACCAGGTGCAACTGGATATTCGCAATATGCCCGGTGATTCCCAACCCGCTCCCCTTCCTGAGCCTACCAAGGAGGTTACGACAAATGGCCATTGATACTCCTGCCAAAAAAAGTAAGCCGAATTTTATGAAGATCCTGATCTATTTCATCGCCGGCGTGATCATTATGACCACGGCTGTTACCAATCTGCTGGTGGTCTATGTGCTTTTCGCTCCGGATACGATGCCAAAGCCGATCTACCTTGTTTACTCCCTCCCGGCCGGCGTGACAGGTCAACCGGGATCTGAAGGCGCCGTCCCGGCAGAAGGGCAGCCGGGGGTAACCTCCGGAAGCGCGAATCCTATTGCTGTCATTACAGGAAAACCGGCGGAAGCTGCGGCGGCACCCGCGGCTGAAAGTCATGCGGCGGCTGAACCTGAGAAGAACACGGAAACCACTTCATCTCATAGTACTGCCGGAGGGGTGCCAGGCCATGGGATCATGGTTGATACCAGCACGAAAATTGTCAACCTGGCAGAACCCGGCGGCAAGAAATTTATCCGGGTAACAGCCACGTTGGAATTTGATTCACCGTCTGGTTACGATGGGATGCCGGAAGAAGAAAAGGCAGCCGCGCTGACAGAATTTACAACCGAGATCAACTCGAAGATACCAATTCTGGATGACACGATAGTAACCATACTATCGTCAAAGGATTTTCAATCTGTGTATACCACAGAAGGCAAGGACGCCCTTCGCCAGGAAATTATGGACGCGATCAATTCCAAACTTCCTGAATACAAAGTGATTTACGTGTATTTCAAAGAATTTGTGATGCAATAAAGAAGGTGCGCAATGTTAACCCAGGCTGAAATCGATGCCCTGTTGAACGGGGCGATAGAGATCGAAGGGACTGAAAGTCAGGAAGGTGTAAACCTGGCTGACATGATGGGGAAGGCTGGACAGCCAAAAGAATCCGGTCCATCCGAAAAGAACGTCCGGCCCTATAACTTCTGGTCTCCTGACCGGTTCTCCAAAGAACAGATCCGGGCTATTGAACTGGTGCATGAAGAGCTGGCAGAGCGGTTGACCAACAGCCTGCCGTCTTTTATCCGTACCAATCTGCGGCCGCGTGTTGTACATACGGAACAGGGGCGATTCCATGATTTTATGGCTGACCTGGCGCCGACAACTCTCTATCATCTGGTTTCACTGGCTCCCCTTCCGGGTCAGATCGTTATTGTGTTCAGCGATGACGTGAATTTTGTCATTCTCGAGCAACGGCTGGGAGGCGCGTCAGACAGCCGGGGCCGCAGCCATTCATTGACTGAAATTGATCAATCGCTGCTGCAGGACCTTGTTGAAAACATGCTGAATGACGTCAAAGCCTCGTGGGGCAAGGTCGTCAGCATTGAACCCAAGCTGATTGACAGTACCGTCAACCAGCACTGGGTTCAGATGATGATGGGCAATGAACGGGTTTTGATGGTCACATTTGAAATGATGATCAAAGATACCACCGGTACCATGAGTTTTTACATTCCGTTCTCCATGCTCAAACCGGTGATCAATGAGTTGAATCCCCACGTGATCATTACCGGTAAGAAAGAACAGATCGTAGACTATTCCGCCCGGCAGACCAACCTCGAGAGTTTATACCGCACCGTTGTTCCGCTGAAGGTGATCCTGGGCAATGTGCGCCTGTCAATAAAAGAAATGACGAACCTGTCCTTAGGTGATGTTCTGGTGTTGGACTCTAACCCAACCCAGGATGTTCTGGTGCAGGTAAATGGCACCACCCGATTTAAGGGCAAGATTGGCAAACAATCCAATCATCTGGCTGTTCAGATCAGCGGGCCTGTCAATATTCCGAAAGTTACTCCCGCAAAACAGGAGACAAAATTATGACCGATGAAATTCTGGAACCTACTGAGTCCACGGATGGACAGAAATCAAGCATGGACGCGCTTCAGGAAAGCATCAATTCAATGCTTGCAGGGGAATCTGCCGCATCTGCCGGACCGCAGGCTGCCGGAATGTCAGAGGAAAAGGCGGCTCCTCAGGTTGGAGGATCTGCCATCAATATGCTGATGGACGTTAACCTGCTATTCACAGTTGAACTTGGCCGTACGCAAATGCCCATCAAGCATGTTTTGGAATTGCAAAAAGGATCGGTAGTGGAACTCGACCGTGTTGCCGGTGAGCCTGTGGATGTTTATGTCAATGAGCATCTGATGGCCCGCGGTGAGGTTGTGGTCGTAGACGATAAATTCGGGGTCCGTATTACCGAATTGATTGCTCCTGAAACGAAAGAGTGATCCCCATGTTGGATCAACTCAAACAAGCCTGGGAACGGCTGCGTTCCGTCAAGGGTTTTACCACCTGGCTGTGGATTGTCATTCTCTTTGTGATCCTGGCCATCGGGTTGTTGATGAACGAGCCACTGCCGGCCGTTAATGGGGAAGACAAAGCCGGCACTTTTGGCAGTACCGGGTTGGCACTCTCTGTGTTCTTCCGGTGGATGGCAGTCATCGGGCTGGTGTACATAGCCTTCATTTTCATCCGCCGTTGGCAGGGTAACAAGTCGGGGCAGTCACAGCGGCGAATTAACGTGTTGGAACGGTTCTATGTTTCTCCTAAACAGGTGCTCTATCTGGTAAATGTCGATGGCCGGGAATTCCTTCTCGGAGCCACAGATTCTTCCATTAATTTGATCTCGGAAATGAATACGGCTGAAACGCATCCGGAAGCAATTCAAGAACCCCGGGAGGATTTTGAATCATTGCTCCGGAATAAAAAAGAAGCCTTAAATGAAGCAGACCATGAATAAAACCATTGTGAATTCACGCCCGGTCAATGTGAAACCGGAAAAACAGATCCGCTACCGCTTCTTCTGGGCCGCCATCGCGTTGATGATGGTGACGGTTTTTATCTCCGGCTGTGCCGGGGCCACGCAGACTACCGCTCCGGGTGTAAGCCTGACGCTTGATCCAACCGGACAGCCGAAGGAAGTAGCCAGCGGCGTACAGTTGCTGGTATTGATGACGGTTCTCAGCCTGGCGCCATCCATATTGATTTTGGCGACGTCATTCACCCGCATTGTCATTGTGTTGTCTCTTCTGCGGAACGCGATCGGCACACCCACCGCTCCGCCGAACCAGGTGGTCATCGGGTTGGCGCTGTTGCTCACATTTTTCAGTATGTCACCCATTATCAACAAGATCAACAATGAAGCCATCAAGCCGTACACGGCCAACCAGATCGATCAGGAAACCTTTTTTAAGAAAACGGTTGATCCCATCCGTGAGTTCATGTTCAAAAACACGCGCGAAAAAGATATTGAATTGTTCCTTTCCATGAGCAGTTCAGAGCGCCCGAACTCGCTTGACGATATTGATACAGTCGTATTGATGCCGGCGTTTGTTATCAGCGAATTGAAAACCGCCTTTACCATGGGATTTGTGATTTACGTGCCATTCCTGATCATTGATATGGTCATTTCCAGCGTTCTTCTCTCGATGGGTATGATGATGATGCCGCCGTCGCTGGTATCATTGCCATTCAAGCTCCTATTATTTGTCACAGTGGATGGGTGGTATCTGATCACCCGGTCGCTGTTGCTCAGTTTCAAATGAGACTATAGAGATGTCAGAAGCCTATTTAATTTCCCTCGCGCAGAACTCGCTGACCATCGCCCTGATGCTGGCTGGACCTGTGTTGGTCGTCAGCCTGGTGGTGGGCAGCCTTGTCAGCCTGATCCAGGCTGCCACATCAATTAATGAAGCTACCATGACGTTCGTTCCCAAGATCATTGCCATTGTTGTAGTATTGGTTGTGCTTGGGGGCTGGATGGGACAGAATATAATCAGCTATACTTCAGGTATATTTAACGATCTTCCAAATTTAGTAAAATAATCTATCAGGAGACTTATGGTAGCGCCGCAATCTGACAACGCAGCAATCGTGGATCGTCGGGTGAAGAAGATTCTTCGCTCGATTGAATTAATGCGGCCCATCCCCATGGTCATAACCCGTATCATGCGGAGCCTGGATGAACCGGGTTCGTCAGCCGGGTATGTTTCTGAAATCATCGGGCTTGACCAGGCCCTGGCGGCAAACGTGCTGCAGGCGGCCAATTCTGCCTTCCTTGGCTATGGACCTTCGTGCACCACTTTAAAAGAAGCAGTTATGCGGCTGGGGTATAAACGTATCCGCACACTGGTGCTGGCCGTGGCTGCCAGCCGGGGGATGGATGGCTCACTTGCCGGGTATAACATGGCTGCCGGTGACATGTGGGCGCACTCCGTGGCAACCGCGGTGGCAGCGCAATGGTTTGCCCGCGCGGTGGACTACCCCGAACCGGAAGAAGCTTATTCCGCCGGCTTGCTGCATGATATTGGCAAGATCGTATTGAACAAGTTTGCCGAAGAAGAATACAAATGGGTTTTCAAGAATCAGCAAAAACAGAGTGAAACCATTTTTGAAACCGAAAAAAAGACATTCGGCGTGGACCATGCCTATATTGGCAGTCTTATGGCGCAAAAGTGGACGTTCCCGTCGGTCTTGATCGATGCCATTCAATTTCATCATGATCCTAGCAGCGGCGGCGACCATAAACAACTGGCTGCCATCACAAACCTGGCTAACGCGTTGACACCGGTTGATCCGGAAACGCTGACGCGTCTGGGACCGCGCAAGGTTGATGAAACTTCATACGACATCCTAAAGATCACACCGGATCGGGTTGCCACTATGAATAGCCAGATGGTCTCATATTACAAGATGAATTTTGGCACGGGGAGATAACAGGTCCTTTGCATTCCGTTCCCACGCGCCGCGTACTGATTGCCGAAGAAGATAAGATCGTTGCCGACCTGTTCGCGTTGAGTTTGCGGGAGATGGGTTGTCAGATAAAGATCGAATATAAAGAACAACCGATACGGGACGCGGTTCTGCGCTGGAAGCCGGACCTATTATTGTTGGACCTTTTTTTACCCGGCTGCAGTGGATTGGACCTTTTGCGTGAGTTCAGTCAGACGACAACCAAAGCCGGCAAGCAGTTGCCGATTCTGGTGGTCTCTTCGATGGGGTTCAGAGAGGTCGTGGAGCAAGCCCGAAAACTGGGGGCGATTGATTTTGTGCTAAAACCTGTTGACCTCGATAACTTCCGCAGAAAAGCGTTAACCTGTCTGATGTAAAAAAACCTTCTTATCGGCATTTTTTACGGAAACTTTAGACCTGCTTCACATTCAATTTACAGTCTGCCAGAAGTCAATCCGGTATCCTAATGACAGAGCGAACCGGGTTGATACCTATGATTATTTCTATTGCGCAGGCACAACTTTTCTTTCTGGCGTTAACGCGTATCCTTGCGATTCTGATACAGGTACCTGTATTTGGAAGCGAGGTTATTCCCAATCAGACCAAGATCGGGTTGGGCGCGGTTATTGCCTTAATTGTGCTTCCCTGGAACCCGCTACCGGCTTCTGTTGATGCCATTCCCTGGATGTTGTACGCGGCGTTGATCCTGCGGGAGTTGGTCGTAGGCCTGCTGGCTGGCTTTGCCGCCGCGTTGACGTTTGGCGCTTTTCAAATAACCGGAAAATTGATTGACATGTCCAGCGGCTTTGGCGCTGGCCAGGTATTCAACCCGGCTATGAGCGAGGCCGGGGGAACCCTGGATCAATTCTTTATTCTGGTTGTGATGCTGTACTTCATGCTCACCAACGGCCACCATGTTTTCCTTCAGGGGTTACAGGCAACGTTTGTCGTATTGCCATTAAACCAGGCGCTGCCTGAGATCAATCCTGCAGCCCTGTTGACGTTGTCATCCGGTTTGATAACCGCGGGAGTGCAAATGGCACTGCCGGTGGTAGGAGCTCTATTTCTCACTGACCTCACCCTGGGGCTGCTCTCAAAAGTGGCCCCGCAGATCAACGTGTTTTTCCTTGGATTGCCGATCAAAGTGTGGGTCGGAATTTTTGCTTTATCTCTGATGTTCAATTTCTTTATTCCTTCCCTGGATCAGGCGTTCAAAAACCTGGGACCGCGGATGCTGCAAATTCTGGGAGCTTAGGCGATGGCGGATAAAACAGAAGCCCCTACCTCTGGAAGGATCCGGGACGCGCGGGAACGCGGCCAGGTAGCCCGCAGCATGGAATTGAATGCCGCAGTCAGCCTGGTTGCCAGCATCTGGCTTTTGTCTGGCATGGGCAGGAATATGGTTTCCGGCCTGGGCGACCTGATGCGTTACACGGTTACCAATCTCCCCACATCTGAGCTTACTGACCTGGGGCTTCGGCAGCTAATTTTCCAGAATTTCTCGTTCTTTTTTATCCCGTTTGTTGAGCTGATCTTTGCGCTGATGATCATTGGCGTAATGACCACCTTACTGCAAACCAATTTCCTTTGGGCTTCGAAACGGCCATTCTTTGACGGATCGCGCTTGAATCCGATCAACGGGTTTAAACGCATATTTTCAAAACAGGGGATAGTCGAAATGTTGAAGTCCCTGTTGAAATTACTTCTGGTGGGTTGGCCGGTTTACACCTTCCTGATGGACAACTTCACCAGCATCATTCAAATGATCCAGATGCCTCTGGCTCAAGAGATTGAACAATGGATGAGCCTGAGTACCAGCCTGATGTGGCGGGTGGCGGGCGCGTACATTATTCTCGCGGCAGGCGATTACGCGTACCAGCGCTGGAATTACACCCGCCAGTTGCGCATGTCAAAACAGGAAGTGATCGATGACCTTAAGAAATCAGAAGGCGATCCCTTCCTGCGCGGCCGCATCCGCCAGCAACAGCGACGTATGGCGCAGTCGCGGATGATGTCAAAGGTGCCTAGGGCCGATGTGATCGTCACCAACCCTACCCACTACGCTGTGGCAATCATGTATGACTCCTCCAAAATGGAAGCCCCTGTTGTGGTGGCTAAAGGCGCTTTCAATGTGGCTCAGAAAATCGTCGAGATCGCCAAAGAAAACAGTGTTCCCGTTGTTCAAAACGTGCCTCTGGCACGTGCCATGTACAAGATGGTTGACCTGGATCAGCCGATCCCGCCGGAACTGTATGTGGCCATGGCTGAGGTTTTGGCGTACGTGTACCGCCTGAAGAATCAACACATTCAACCGGTAACGGCACAGGTTTAAGGAATAGAGTAAATGGCAACAGCGAAACCCGCGGCACCAAGTTTTGACTGGAAAATCATCTTCAAATCGAATGACATGGTTATGGCATTCGGTGTGGTTATGCTCATTTGTATGATGATCATCCCCATCCCGGCTGTGCTGGTGGATGTTCTGGTGATCATGAACCTGGCAATGTCACTCGGAGTTATGCTGCTGTCGCTATATATCGCCCGCCCGATGGATTTCTCTGTTTTTCCATCGTTGCTCCTGGTCATCACATTGTTCCGGTTGGGTCTCAATATTTCCATCAGCCGGCTTATCCTGATCGACGGCGCGGCTGGTGAAGTAGTCAAAGTATTTGGTAATCTGGTAATTGGCGGCAACTATGTGGTTGGTGTGGTCATCTTCCTTATGTTGATGATCATCCAGTTCGCGGTCATCACCAATGGTGCCGGCCGTGTGGCTGAAGTGGCGGCGCGCTTTACGTTGGATGCCATGCCCGGTAAGCAGCTATCCATTGACGCCGACCTTAATGCCGGCATTATTAACGAAGAGCAGGCACGGGCCCGGCGTAAAGAGATCCAGACGGAAGCGGATTTTTACGGTTCCATGGATGGCGCCAGTAAATTCGTCCGTGGTGACGCGATCGCTGCCGTGATCGTGATCATCGTCAACATCATCGGTGGATTTGTCATCGGTATGTTCCAGCGGAACCTGGATATCATGGGCGCGCTGCAGACCTACACATTATTGACGGTCGGTTCCGGCCTGGCAGTGCAGGTTCCATCACTCTTGGTTTCAACCGCGGCCGGTTTGATCATAACCCGCAACGCCAATGAAGGCGCGCTGGGTGCTTCTGCCGCCAAACAACTTTCCAACTACAACGCGTTGCTGGCATCAGCAGTTGTGATCGGCTTCATGATGTTCATCCCGGGTGTCCCGAAATTCCCCTTCATTTTGGTGGCATCTGTACTGGGCGGAGGCGCGTATTACG
The DNA here is from genome assembly GCA_964404415.1 of uncultured Leptolinea sp. GTDB lineage: Bacteria > Chloroflexota > Anaerolineae > Anaerolineales > Anaerolineaceae > Leptolinea. The sequence goes on from CAYOKC010000013.1 coordinate 31,694, forward strand.
TCCGCCGGTTGGAGAAGAGAGCGGCAGTCGCCGCTGAAATGCCGCTTGAAGAACCGACAACTGCGCCGTTGGAATCACCAGAAGATATGATGAGTCTGGTCGTTATCGACCCGTTGGAACTGGAAGTCGGTTACGGCTTGATCCCGCTGGTAGATGAAGAACGCGCGGACAATCTATTGCATCAGATCACCAATATCCGCCGGCAGATGTTGAGCGAACTCGGGTTCGTTTTACCGGTTGTGCGCATCCGTGACAACCTGCGACTGCCACCCCAAACCTACCGGCTGAAGATCCGTGGTGAAGAAGTAGCCCGCGGTGAATTGATGATCGACCGCTTCCTGGCTATTCCCGGTTCTCAGTCAGAAGAAAACCTGCAGGGTATTCCTACCACTGAACCCGCCTTTGGCCTTCCGGCGTTCTGGATCACAGACGCGGAAAAAGGAAGGGCTGAACTGATGAATTACACCGTGGTTTCACCTCTGGCTGTTCTTTCCACCCATTTGACGGAGGTCATCCGCTCACATTCATCTGACCTGTTAAGCCGGCAGATGGTGCAGGAAATGATCAACCAGTTGAAAGAAAAGACACCGGCGGCTGTTGACGGTGTGATCCCGGAGCTTATCCGCCTGGGCGACCTGCAGGATGTATTGAAGAACCTGTTGAAAGAACGCGTTCCCATTCGCGACCTGAGTGGCATCATCGAGGTGCTGGGCAAACATGCTCCGTCAACACGCGACCCGGCTATTCTGGCCGAAGCTGTCCGTCAGACCATGGCGCGCACATTGTCGAACCTGTACCGCGAAGAAGACGGCTACATGCATGTGTTCACACTTTCGCCGCAATTGGAAATGACATTGAAAGAATCACTGAGCGCTACCGACAGCGGATTGGGCTTCTCCATCGATACCGTTACCGCGCAGTCCATTCTTAACGCTACCGGGGAACGTATGGAAGCCCTTGCGCAGGAAGGCCATCCACCGGTGTTGTTATGCCCGCGTGAACTCCGGCTGGCTTTCCGCCGGTTGATCGATCAAGCCTTCCCCAATCTTGTGGTGCTGGCTTTCTCAGAGATCAGCGGCGGTACCCGGGTGCAGGCGCATGGCATGGTTGACCTGGGCATGGTCCAGCAAGTTCCCGCATGAGGATGAATAACGAATGATATCCAGAACGTTCCGCGCAGAAACCATGATCGAGGCACTGGCACAGGTACAAAAAGACCTGGGCGCCGATGCCCTTGTGGTGACCGCGCGTCAGATACCGGGCGGCGAGCCCTGGCAGGTTTGGCGCAAACCGTTGGTTGAAGTGGTGGCTGTCAAACTCGAACCGGGTGAAGAGGCTCCCAAAGCCGCTGCCGGTAAAGAAAAACCCGCTCAACCTGGTAAACCTGATCTTTCTAAAAAGGATCCCGGTCTTTTGAAACACACAAAAGCCGCTCCGGCGCCTGTTTCGACTCGCGCGGTATCAGCGGCAACGGCTGGTGACAAGAGCCCCGGCAATTTACCTGCCGCGGCGCAAACAACCGCGATGCACGAACTGGAATCCCCAAATCCTGCCGCTGAACCCCTGAATGAGGATGTAGTTGAGATAAAAGGGAAAAAGGTTCGTTCGCAGCCGGCTGGCGAACCCCGGTTGGATCTTCTCCATCAACTGGGCGCGGACGAATCGCTGGAAGATGTGCGTATAATCCAAATACCGGCAGCCAATCAGCGGGAACTGCCTCCAAAGCAATTGCCCCGTACCACCCAGGAACTTTCTGTTCCCGCTCCACAAACCGTGGATAATGCCTGGCCTGAATTGCAAAAAATATTCCTGCATTTGCTGGAGCAGGGTGTGGACTCAAGCCTGGCGAAACGTGTCTGCCAGATCAGCGCGGATACACTCGGCGCGCAGACGGCCATGGATCCCCAAAAACTTGAAGAGCATATTCGCCGCCAGCTGGAAGCCTGTATCAAGGTTCTCCCCGAATCGCCCCGTAATGAAGGGCATGTGGTCTGCCTTGTGGGACCCAGCGGGGCGGGAAAAACCGGATTCTCGGCCAAACTGGCGGTGCGTTACCGCAAGGAATTGCACAAATCTGTCGCCTGGGTATGCGCCGACACTGTGCGCACCGGCGGAATTGCTGAAGCCCGTGCGTTTACGGAAGCCATCAACATTCCGCTGCAAATCGCCTATTCCCCGCAGGAATGTGCCGCCATTGTTGAATCGCTGGCAGGCACAGATCTGGTCATTGTGGACACCCCGGCGGCCAACCCGCGGAGTGAAGAATCCATCGTGGAAACAGGCTCCCTTATCACGTCCATTCCCGGCCGCGCTACCTGGCTGGTTATCCCGGCAACGGCCAAAGAATCTGACCTGGTAAATACGGCAACCGCGTTCTCCGCGTTCAAACCGGGTGCGTTGGTGGTCACCAAAATGGATGAAACCAATTCATTCGGCGCCATCTACAATCTCGCTATGCGGACACAGATCCCGCTGGCATATTATTGCTCCGGTCCGCGTGTGCTGGATGACCTGCATCCGGCCGCGGCTTCACGCCTGGTGCAGTCAATGTTCACAGAAAGGTTCGCGCGGTAATGGTTGACAAAATGTTGATCCCCAATCTTCCCGTTCCTGAAAGCAACGCGAGCCGGCTTCCTCTGCTGGTTGAAGTTCTGCTGCATGTTTCACAGATATTCATCCTTGTGGTGGCTGTGGCTACGGCTATCGTCTCCATATTATCCAACGCGGATGTATTGATCGTGATCTTGCGGACAGCAGTGGCAATACTGGCGGTGGGATTTCCGGTATATGTATTGAATTTTCTGGTCGGCCGGTATTATGTTAAAGCGACACTGGCAAAAATGGAACAGACAATGCTGGAAATGGAGCAAAACGCGATAAAACGTAAACAGGAAGCTGCCGCACAATCTGAACTGGATAAAGAAGCCTGATAAAACCTATGGACGAGCAAAGACCTGAAGTGGAAGTGATCGAAGAGTTTCTCGCAAACCGTACACCGGAATTGCGGGAAGATTTGATCATGCGGTATGTATCGCTGATCCACTTTGTGTTGGGACGGCTTGGTTTCAGCCCGTATGGTGGTATTGAATATGAAGATCTGGCCAGCCAGGGAATGATCGGCCTGATTGACGCGGTTGACCATTACGATCCCGCTTTTGGCACCCGATTGAGCACTTACGCCACATTGAAGATCCGCAGTAAAGTGTTGGATTATCTGCGTGATCTTGACTGGCTTCCGCGCGTGGCGCGGCAGAAAGTCCGCACCATGCAAACGGCAATGGTCGAACTGGAACATAAACTGCATCGCTTACCCACGGATGAAGAACTGGCCAGCCACCTGAATATGGGGCTGGATGAGCTTTCGCACATACAGGTCGATTCCAGCCGGGTAATCATCTCGCTGGATGAGACCACCAACAAGATGGGCAATGAAGACGCTGAATCATCCATGCATGAATGGTTGATGGATGAGCAGCAGGAAAATCCCTCAGAGGCCTATGAAGAAAAAGATATGCAGGCCAGGCTGGTGGAGGCGATCAAAGCATTGCCCGAGCGCGAGCAGATGGTACTCTCATTGTATTACTTTGACGAATTGACCTTCAAAGAAATTGGGAAAACCCTCGATATCTCCGAGTCCCGTGTGTGCCAGATCCACGGACGGGCTGTTGTCAGTCTTCAATCCTTGATGAACGGTGAACAAAGCGGCAAAAAACGCGGACGCCCGTCCAAACAGGATATGACTCCGCAAAATGAAAAGGGAGCGAATTTACCCCCGCCGCCGGCAAGACCCACTCTGGACAGGTACCGGTAAGAGGAGAGAACCATGGAAAGAATTCAAAACAACCTGTTAAGCGACACATATAACCTGGTGCAATTGGCCCGTGAGACAGCCCGGCTAAAAGGCAGTCAGCAAACGGCTGACAAGCTCACCCCCGTTGTCAGCCAGTTAAAGGACCTGGTCAGTCAACAACAGACACCCTCTTCTACCGCCCCGACCGGGATACTGGCCCAGGATGATTTTCAGAGTCTGCTCAATGTGGAAAAGAAAAGCAGTTCCAGTTCCATCACAGATGCCCGTGAACGCAATCAGGTGATTGTGGCCATGGCATCCGGTGGAATGTCAGAAGTTGATATTGCCCGTCAGATGGGCATGCCGCGTGATGAAGTTCGCATGGTTGTGAACCTGGCGAACTCCACCAGCAGGAGGATCGTATGATCAAAGGATTTTATTCCGCCGCGTCTGCCATGGTCACCAACATGCGGCGCCAGATGATCTTAACGCATAATATTGATAACCTGGACACCCCCGGTTTCAAGCAGATACTCACATCTATGGATGAGTTTGAAACCACATCTGTCTCACGGCAAAACCAGTTCCAGACATCTCCGGAATTGCCGGCTGTTCTTCGCAGTCTCGGATTTAACAAAGTCTCCCGGGTAGGTGACCTGGGCCTTGGCGTTATGTCAAAGACAGACACATCGGATTATTCGGAAGGCGCCGTGCAGGTGAGTACCCGTGATCTTGACGTAGCCGTGCTGGGAAATGGCTTTTTCCGTATTCAAACGACGGCCGGCGAACGTTATACCAAAGACGGACGCTTTATCAAAGATTCTACCGGTGTCTTGAAGACTGTTGACGGGAATGATGTACTGGCCGAGGGTGGAGGAACCATTACCCTGCCGAACGGGCAAATTTCCATTTCAACCGACGGGCAGATATCCGTTGATGGTGTCAATGTGGCCAAACTGGGTGTGGCGTATTTTGAAGATCCCGCGGCTTCGTTAACCCGTGATGGTGAGAACACCTTCACAGGTGATGGAGGGCAAACGGGGTCCGGAAAAGTAACGGTACGCCAGTACGCGTTGGAATCCAGTAATTCCGATCTCACCCAGATCATGACCCAGATGATCCAGGTCAACCGGGCGTATGAAGCCGCTCAACGGTTGGTCCAAAACCAGGATAGCCTGCTCGGGCAGTCTATCAATACCCTTGGTAAGTTCTAGGAACAGGAGGTAGATCATGTCCTATTCATTTGGTGGGCTTTACCGGTTGGCTTCTAACGGTATGCTGGCACGTCAGCTCAATATGGATAATATCAGCGACAATCTGGCCAATATTCACACGCCCGGGTACAAACCCAACCGGGTGAATTTCCAGGAATTACTGAACGAGGAAGACGGGATCAGCGGAACATTTTCCGCGAGTTCGCAGTTGGGAACAGCGCAGGGGTCGCTGACGATCACCGGCAATTATATGGACTGGGCGATCGAAGGCGATGGCTTCTTCGGGATCAAACTACCCGATGGCACGCTGGGATACACCCGCGATGGTACCTTCAGCCTGGATAATGCCGGGAACATCGTCAATTCGAATGGCTACAAGTTGGATTGGACGGGAACCATCCCCACAGACGCGGATACGGCTACTGTTGAACCCAACGGAGTTGTCAAAGCCCGTGTGAATGGAACCTGGACGGAAGTGGGTACAGTTAAGTTGACCATCTTCAATAATCCCACCGGTCTTGATAGCGCGGGTGAAAACATTTATAAAGAATCCTTGAATTCTGGAACCGCAACACCGGGTGAACCCGGTGCAGATCTGTATGGAATCATTCGCGCGAACACCATTGAAGCGTCCGCCGTCAACTATTCCGAAGAGATCACCCATCTCATCCGGACACAGCGCGGATTCCAGGCGGCCGCGAGAGCATTAACCACGACGGATACGATGGTTTCCCAGGCAATTCGTATGCGTCAGGGGTAAAGTTTTTGCCACCGGTGCCGATAATAAGAGCAGCCGAATAAGCAATACCGGAGGTAAAGGTAACTATGAAAATCGAAAACAATTCTGCAACCAGTATCACATCACAAAAAGCTGAGAGTCTAAACTCAGTTGAACGCGCGCAACTGCAGAAAACCACGTCCGCTCCGGCTGCCCGGACTACCGAGAAAGACCATGCTATTCTTTCGGATCAGGCACAATTGCTTTCCAAGGCGTTGAAATCAATGGAAGGTACTCCGGAAGCCCGCATGGACAAAGTGGAAGCGCTTCGAAGCCAGATTCTGGAAGGGCAGTACCAGATCAACTACGAAGAGCTGGCCAAAAAGATGAGCGGCCTGCCGGGATTGAAGTAAACCCTGCCGGTTTTCGGCATGGATTTGATTCGCACCGGGCGGCCTGAGTGGAGGAACCATGGTAGTTCAGGCACCCAGAGAAACACCACAAGAGATCATGAGCGCGATCGAAGCGATCATGGTTAATGAATTTAGAGTATGCCAGTCACTATTGACTGTGTTACAGCAGGAACGTCAGGCACTGGTTCAAAAAGATGTGGAAACACTTTCCAATCTTGTTGACCAGAAAGAGAGTCTCTTGGACGAACTGGGCGGTGATGAAGAATCCCGCCGCTCTTTGCTTGAAAAACTGGCCCAGAACTACGGCCTTCAAAAGGAAGTTCTGGGATTAATGGATATATTGCGCCGCCTTCAAATGACGGCTTCGGAACGTGTTTACCGGTTACAGGAAGGTATTGTGGCTTTACAGGGGAAAATTCGTGAATTGAACCGGGCCAATCAGGCTCTGGCAGAAATGAACCTGGAACGCATTACCGCGCTGCAGGATTACCTGGTAAGCCTCCATTCTTCTCCTAGTTACTATAAGCCCCCTGCTGGCGTTCAGAACCCCACTATGCCTCCGGCCAGTTATGGTATGGACCAGAGAGGTTAGGGAGGAATCATGTCAGGATTTTCTGGAATTAACGTAGCTTTACAGACCCTACTTGCACAGCAGGCTGCGTTGGAGATCACACAGAATAATGTGGCCAACGCCAATACAGACGGATACCACCGACAACAGGCGGTATTAAAAGCCGGTTATCCCACCCGCAGTATGGCGTTCACAAACACAACCGGTGTTCAAAATGTTGGTACCGGTGTGTATGTGAGCAGTATTAAACGCTATGAAGCCAATTTGATCGATACGCAATACCGGCGTCAGTTGGCTGATAATTCGAAATATTCCACATTAACCCAGTTGCTGAACGAAGTGGAGATCAGCCTTGCCGATACATCCACTGATGGAATTGCCAACCGGATTGACGCTTTCTTTGCCGGATGGCAGACTGTGGCAACTGATCCTGATCTGGCAGCCAACCGGGCTGACCTGCTGGAAACGGCTCAATCGCTGGTAAATGCGTTTCATAACCGTATGACCAGCCTGATAAAAATTCAGTCTGATCAGAACACCATTATTAAACAACGCGTGGATGACATCAATGCCATTGCCAGACAACTGGGTGAATTGAATTCTGAAATCGGGCGGTCTCAAACCGAAACCACACAGCCAAACGCGCTGTTGGACGAACGAGACCGTTTGCTGGATCAACTCGCGAACCTGGTGGGAGTGACCGTTCATGTGCAGGATAATAATGAGGTTCTGGTCTCCATCGGTGGGCACGCGTTGGTCAGCGGAAGCCGGGCATTTGAACTCGAAGCTACCCCGGTTGCTTCCAATAACAACCTGGTAAAAGTTAACTGGTCTGACGATGGTGAAAAGACCGCGTTGACGAACCTGACAGGTGAAGTTGGCGGCATTTTGTACGGGCGTGATACCGTGATCGAAGATCAGCTTTCAAAACTGAATGACTCGGCCACATCCATTATGAACCGGGTGAACGCTCTGCACCGGACCGGGTTTGACCTCGACGGTAACGCGGGGATTAACTTCTTTACGTCTCTCTCATCTGTCGTCAATTTCTCCGGAAATCTGGATATATTTGCCGGGATCGGATCAACGTATAATGTCACCCTGGATGTTCAAGATACCAGCGGTGTTTCACACCAGGTTGACCTGACCCTGACCAGAACCGCGACCCGCGAATGGACGTTCTCCACGGTCACCGCCGGCGCGTCGATAGTGGGGAACACTGACTTGACCGCCATTCCCAATGGGACGATATCGTTTGATGCCTCCGGTAATGTGACCTCCACTAACGGGCGTATCCTGTTTGGCGGCAACGCCACTTCCATAGACACCAGCACTCTGCGCCAGTCCGCTATTTCCGGGAACAACGTGGGTGTCAGTTACCAGAGCCAGGCGTTGACCATTCAGGTCAACCCGCTCCTCACCAGTTACCGGCAGATCGCCGCGGCTACCGTCACAAACGCCCCCGGTGATGGTAATAACGCACTGGCGATCGCGAACAGTATTGATACAATAACATCGGCAGCGGTTGCCGCTCTGGCCGGTTACCAGGAT
>CAYOKC010000014.1:0-15657 GCA_964404415.1 uncultured Leptolinea sp.
CCGGCAATATGCCGCCCGGAATTTTTCTGCCAGAGAGTTCAATCCAAGAGATGTCAATATACCGTTTATTACACTGTATTGGTCAAATTTGTCGGAAGGGACGGTGAAATAAAAAGTACCTCCCACCGGCAAAATGCGCCGTACTTCTTCCAGAACCGGGTCAAGGTCGGGAATGTGTTCCAATACACTGTTGGAGAATACGGTGTTGTATGAACTATCAGGTTTGGGGATTTTATTACCAAAGCATTCGATCAGTTCGTTATACCCGCCATATTCTTTGGCGCGTTCCAATTCTCGGGCGTTGGGATCTATACCCGTATCGATCTTCTCATTAAAAAGAATATAGGCGAATATACCTTCACCACAACCCAGATCGAGAATAGGCCGCTCCAATGGCAGTTCTTGATAAATAGAACATTCAAGATACCGTTCAAATGCCAGGGCAAGCGGGGTTTCGCTTACATAACGAAGAAGGATGTCATTCTTGAATTTCATTTTTTCAATCCAATCAGAGAAGAGGATATGTATTCGATCTGGTCATCTTTGAGGGTGGGGAATGTAGGCAGGCTGATGACCTGTTTGCTGACTTCTTCCGAAACGGGAATATCTGTGGCATCCGGATAGATATGCTTCATAAGGCTGGCTGCGTAGAAACCCGGTCTGGTTTCAATGTTCTTCTCGCGCATTTGCTGTAATACCGTGTCTCTTCCCTGCGGGAAGGCAGCTGGATCCAATCTCATGGCAACTGCCCACGAGAGGGCGTCAACCTCTGTTGGGAACACCTGCAAACGTAGATAATCCAGACCGGATAAGAGTTGGATGTATTTTGAGCAAACCCGTTTACGTTCGGATATTATGGTATCCAGTTTTTCCATCTGCGCGACGCCCATGGCTGCCTGCAAGTTGGTAAGCCGGAAGTTCTGCCCCGGTAATTCGTGCCAGTAGAACGTCTTGCGCAGCATACCGTGACTGCGGTGCATCACCATTTTGTTGCGCAACGCTTCATCATCCGTGGTGACCATTCCGCCTTCACCAGTGGTGATCACCTTGGTCGCCTGGAAGCTGTAGGTTCCAATCAACCCCATCGTTCCAGCGAGTTTCCCTTTGTACCGCGATGTGAAAGCTTCCGCGGTATCTTCAATAACCGGGATGCCATATTTCTTTCCCAGGGCAAGAATACTATCCATGTCACACACATTGCCGTAGGTGTGGATAGGTACAATGGCTTTGGTGCGTTTTGTGATGCATTTCTCGATTGATTCGGCGGTCATGCACCAGGTATCGGGGTCAACATCGGCAAACACCGGTTGGGCGCCGATATTCAACGCCATATTAGCCGCGGCCATAAACGCAAATCCGGGGACAATGATCTCGTCACCCTGACCGAGGCCTAATCCAAGATAGGCCATATGGATTGCCGTGGTGCCGTTGGATGTGGCCAGCGCAAATTTCACCCCGGAAAATTCAGAGAAATTCTTCTCAAATTTTTCAACAAACGGTCCGCCGGAGATCCAGGTTGATTCCAAAGCCTCGGTGATATATTTTCCTTCATTTCCCCAGAGATCAGGCTTCGCCCAGGGGATCAGCTGCATTTTACTCATAAAATCCTTTCAGAAAACCACTATTGTAATGGTATTTCTTTTTGGTAATCCTGAAGAATTAGGTCATTATGCCTGTGTGTACCTACCGGGGTGAAGCCGACATGCTGATAAAACGCGTTGGAATTCGGATCTTCGCTGTTTGTGGACACGAAATAAAAACCTTTTTCGCCCCAATCCAATAATCCATTTTCAAGAGCATGCACCAGCGCCCGTCCAACCCCTTTTCCTTTCCCGTCCGCAGAAATTGCTATGGATAAGAGTTCAGGGTGATGCGGCTGCTTTTCATCAGTCCCCTGATTCTCTTCCTGATGATCTTGAAACGGGTACGTAATAATAACAGAAATCTTTTTCAACACATCTCTTTTAAAAATAGAGCGGATCACACTCCATGACAATGGTAACCATGCTCTTTTTAAAATCTGACGATAACATTCACGGATATCAGCCGTTCCGGTTACAAAACCAATGGCTGCACCATTCTCTTCAGCGATCCAAACCCCGCTTGATGGTACCTGTGACATATAGTAATAAAGTTGTGCCAGAAAATCTTCCCCTAATAATGGAAGAAATCCAAAATGAATTTCTTGCGTGTGGATCCGGGCAATTTCTTTAAAATATTGAGATGATAAGTTCCCATCAAGTTTTATGATTTTCATAGCCGACTTACATATTCCCTCGGGTAATGTGAGATCTTACAAAATCATGCAACACTTCTGTCAACCAGGATTCAGGATCACGCCATTCCGCGGAAGCGCTCTGGCTGTCAACGGTGACAGTTGTTTCATCTCCTACATAAATCTGGAAAAGGGTGGTTATTCCGTGACTGATTTCACCTTCATCGGGTAATGGCAGAATGAGATCATATGTGCCAAACTCCTGAATCGAAACCGGTTTCAGGCCGCATTCTTCCTCCAATTTCCGGTATGCCGCCTGTTCACGAGTTTCATTAAAGAAAACACGCCCTCCTGGAAACCACCAGTGATCTTTCATGGGTTCGTTCTTCCGTTTGACCAGAAGAACCCTGCCCGTGGAATCTGTCACATGAAGATCGACGCAGGGAATGGGCATAACCCTGAGAATCCGTTCGTAAAGATCTTTCTCGATGATCATCGGAACTCAGGAATAAATTGTTGAGACCTCAATCCGGGGAAGCGGGAAAACAAGTTTTCCGCCGTTTTCCAGAAATGCTTTTTCGCGTTCAATGATCCCTTTACGGAAGTGCCAGGGAAGCACAAAGAAGAAATCCGGTTTCATTTCGCGGGCTTCTTTTTCAGAGATGATCGGGATCAATGTTCCCGGGGTGAAGCACCCGAATTTATCTTGATTAACCTCGGCGATATAGGGGAGTTCAGCTTTGCTGATCCCGCAGTACTGAAGGAGCACATTGCCTTTGGTGGATGCTCCATACCCGAGGACTTTTTGACCTTTGCGGTTTGTGGTGGCGAAGAATTCTTCCAGGTCCGTTTTATGGGCACTTACCCGTTGTGTGAATTCCTGATAGGGTCTATCTGTACTAAGACCCATATCCGCTTCTTCCGTAAAGAGCATCTTCATCTCCAACTGGGCTTCCGGGTAACGAGATTCTTTCTTGGCGAGGGAAATGCAGAAACTACCACCATTCGTATCATTCAAAGTGACGGAAATGATCTTGAACCCTACGCGGTCTGCCATCCATTTGATCTGTTTCAACCCGTAATATTCCAGGTGTTCGTGGCAGATCGTGTCATATGCCGTCACATTGAGCATGGTCGGCATATAGCTCTGTTCCAGAACCCAGATTCCTTCGTCATCCAGTACGTCATAGACCTCGGAAACAAATTGCATGGGGGCTTCCAGGTCATAGAACATGGAAATGGAGGTGACTACCTTCATTTTCTTTGATCCAAAATTCTTCCGGATTTCCGCCGCGGAAAAGAAGGTGGGGATCAAGGTGATCCGTTTTTGATAATATTCCTTGAATTTTGTTCCTGTCGGGTCAATACCGATCAGGTTCAATCCTTTATCTTCCGGGTAGAAAGAAAGCAGTGATCCATCGTTGCTGCCGATATCCAGAATATTGTCATCTTTTTGCAGGTCAACGATCGACTCAATGTTGCGAACGATTTCCCGCAAATGAGCCATCATGGATTGGTTCAGCCCGGAACGATAGCCATAATCTTTGCCATACATCTCGTCCAGGTTGAAGGAGTGGCGCAATTGAAGCAATCCGCAGGCCGAGTGATTTTTCTCATCATTGCAGCGAACAAGTTCCAGTGGTCCCGCGGAAATATTCTGATCAATTGATCGGGGAAAGATTCCCGTAAGCGACTGAACTCCAAGGTTAATTACGGGTTTGAGATCTTCTCCGCCGCAAATTCTGCAACGCTCAATAGCTTTCATGTATCAGCCTCAGTAAGTATTGGTTTTGTTAATTGTGAAAACCGGTGACTCTAGAATCGAATGCCGAATCTATTCTTGATTTTTCGCTATGGTGAAATCCAACGCGTAGATTTCCCGAATTAACTCAATAATTATAATGGAAATAGGGGCAAAAACCCGCTGATATTTACCGATTCAGTTCCCAATACTACATAAATCCTTGTTACAAATATTGGATTTTTCAGGTTTAAATACCTCTCTTTTGGTGAAATTGCCGTATGTTGTTTTCTGTGCCATAATTTGTTAACTTTCCACCAAGTTTTTCTATGGGGTGATTTATAGAAATACCGGTTAAAATGCAATACCAACGTCTTACTTATAGAGGTATGAATGGAATTTACCCGAGAACAAATCCTTGACCTCATCAACAAACCCGGGCCGGTACAGCTAGCGGGGAAAGATCTGGAAAACGCAGATTTGCAGGGGATAAATTTAAAAGGCGCTGTAATGCATGATGCCCGGATGGCAGGCGCCAACCTGAGTAAGACAATCCTGAGTGACGCAGACCTCAGGAATGCCAATGTGATGATGGCCAACCTTAAAGGTGCCATTTTGCAGAATGCAAACATGGTAGAAATAATGCTGATGGGGACATCCCTGAAAGACGCTTTCATGTGGAACGCGAAACTTCAGGGCGCGAATCTGGATAACGCGGATTTTGAAAATGCCAACGCGGATAATTGTGATTTCCAGATCGCTAAAATGCGCTCATGCAATATGATCAACACCAGCCTGAAGAATGCCAACCTTTGGGGTGCTATTCTTCAATCTTCCTATATGGAACGGTGTGATTTGTCAGGGGCTAATCTTCAAGCGGCTAATTTACGCAGTTGTTTCCTGATCTCATCAACACTGGTCAAAGCCGATCTGAAAGGCGCGCGGTTGGTCAGCGCGAACCTTGAAGGGGCTGATCTAACTGACGCGAATTTAAAAGGCGCGTATCTCGACGGCGCCAATCTAAAGGATGCCAAATTAGCTGGAGCCAACCTCGACGGTGTTGAATTCGCGGGAGCGATCATGCCGGACGGTTTGGAATTTGACCCTCAAAATCCCAGAAGGGGACTATAACTATCATAACTGACGGTTAGTGCGCAGATGAGGATGGACATCATCCGGGATTTATGCAATCCGGCCATTACTGACGCAGCAATGACGGGTTAGAATTTTTCAATATACCCTGTAGTTTTGTATTCTTTTATTCGTTTAATTACAGCGCATTCAGGATAAGGATCCCAAAAACATGGCTTCTGATCTTATGAACAAATCAGGTCCAATTCAGGCAAGGGGGAGTAACCTGTCAGGCTCTAATTTTAAAGGCCGTGACCTGACAAAATCTATGCTCGTGGATTGTGACTTAAGCTTTGCCATTTTCCGTGATGCTGTTCTTTCAAAAGCTGATTTGACGAACTCAACATTTAATGACGCCATCTTTCAGGACGCAACCCTAATAGAAACCTGCCTGAAAAACACTCACCTGATCGGCGCGTATATGTGGCGTGTAAATTTACAGGGCAGCAATCTGGAGAACGCCAATTTTGAGCGGGCATACATGGAGAATTCCAATCTGCAATCCGCAAATTTTAAGGGCGGTATTCTTCGTGACGCCAAATTGAAAGACTCAAAACTGACCAATGCTGTACTTCAGGGTGCCAACCTTGACAGCGCGGACCTGACAAACTGCGTGCTGCAAACCGTCAACCTGCGGGATGCCAGTTTAAAGAAAGCGGTGTTGACCAATGTTGACCTTAAAGGCGCGAAATTGAACGACGCGGATTTTTACCAGGCCAACCTTGAAGGCGCCAGCTTAAAGAATGCCCACCTGGAACGGGCCAATCTTGCTAAGGCTAATTTGCGAAATGCAGATTTATCCGGCGCGAACCTCAATGAAGCCATCATGCCGGATGGGCTTGAATTTGACCCGCACAATCCACTGCGCGGTTTATAAAAAATCAGCCCTCAGGGAAGAGGGCTGAAAACATATCCTTTATACACCACCTGACCGGTTTCTTTTTCAATGACCTTGAACATCAGGTTCTTGTCGACTTCCGGGATGCGGCCGGTGCAATACAAACGTTCCGGGTGGTTGTATTCCGCCAGTGGACGGCATGTGAAGGGTTTGGGGGGATCCCCGACTACGGCGTTGTAGTCGCCCACTATTTTCACATCTAGTTCAATATTGAAAAAGAACTCCCAACCGGGGCCTGTGCCGGATGAATACAACCTGGCCTGCGAGAAATCATCCGGCGGAGGGGGCAGGGTTGCTGTTGATGTGACGGTTGGTGTCAGTGTTTGTGTCACTGTGGCTGTCGGGGTGGCCGATGGCGTGCGTGTCCGCCGGGGAGGACGCGGAGTAGACGTGACGGTGGCTGTGGATGTGGGTTTAGAAAAATTGAAATTGGCACAACCGGATAATTCAATTATTCCCAGAACCAACAATAAAACCAGGATGGTCTGATGGATTTGCCTTTTCATAATTACGGTGTCTCCTGAGTCGTATCGGTATCAGGGAACGTGACCCTGGCCGTCATATTCCATAATACACGTGGATCTGTTCCCTGTAAATCTACTATGACTGTATACGTATTATCACCCCTTACGGTTACACCGTATCCTTTGACGCGGATAACAGTGCCTTCCAGTTTCAGGTCAGGGATGGCATCAAATGTGACCGTCACATTCTGGCCGGCTGCCACACCGATGATATCAACCTCTTTGAGGTCGGTTGTTTCAACCTGCCAGGCGGATGTGTCACCCAGCATGATCTGCCCGGATGAAGCCAGTTCGCCCACCTCCAGGCTGTTGACGATGATGGTGCCGTCAAACGGCGCGGTAAGCCGCAGGTCACTCAAAGCGGAGCGGGCAGCTTGAGCCTGGGCTTTCGCGTTATTCAGGTTGGCTTCAGCCAGAGTCAAATCTTTGGGATCGGGACCGGTTTTACGTCTCTCAAAGGTTCGTTTCGAGTCTTCAAGAGCGGCCTGCGCTTTGGATACCCGGGCATCTGCCTCCGCTATATCCTGCGCGGCAGGAGGGCCTTCCGCGTATTCCAGGTTCCGTTTGACCTGGTCGCGCGCCAGGCGTGCCTGTGAGAGGTACATCAACGCGCGGGCGCGGTCCGCGTCATCTTCAGGCCTGTCTTGCACAAAGCTGAATGTTTCTTCAGCATCTTCCACCGCCTTTTCAGCGATGATCAATTGAGATTGAATACTCTCCAGCATATACTGGTTGACGCGTTTGTAATTCAGGTCTTCCCGTTTTTCGTTCGCGTCCTTTAATTCCTGTTCCGCGAGAGCCACGGTCATTTCGGCATCCGCCGCGGCAATTTTGGCTTTCTCGTTCAGGTCGTCCAATGCTTTTTGCGCGGAGACCACCTGCAGGTCAGCCGCGGCAACGACGGCGCCGGCTTTTTCAGATCCTTCCAGCGTGGCAATAGGGTCACCTTTTTTCACGGAAGAACCTTCAGGTGCCTGAATGGATTCCACTTTTCCGGCGGCGGCAAAACTGAGAATGGAACTACGGATTGGAACGACCTTCGCTTCAGCCGAAGCGCCTGCGCTGGTTTTCACAGGAACTTCAGGGGTTGGAGTGGTGTTGCTGAAGCCCGCGCAACCGGATAATCCGGGGAGCATTGAGATGAGTAGCAAAGCCGAGATGGCTTTAATTATTCTCGCGTATCGGAATGGAAAACCGGTAGTATTTTTCATTTCTCAAATGCCACAAATGCTTTCATGTTCCAGAGTATTCGGGGATCAGATTCTTCCAGATCGATAAATACGGTATATGTTGTATCGCCCTTGCTCGCGATACCCATTTGCTTTACACGGGTGACCACCCCCGGAAGTTTCAGTGACGGTATGGCATCGATGGCGACAGTCACCGGATCGCCGGGCTGAATGTTGATAATATCCTGTTCCACAAGGTCGGTTGTTTCCACCTGCCAGGCGGAAATATCTCCCAGCATGACGGCCACCGTTGGGTTAACCGCCTGCCCGGGTTTCAAGTCATTGGAGATGACCGTGCCGTCGAAGGGCGACTTCAATTCCAGGTCATCAAGCGCCGCGTGAGCTGCTTTGAGCTGCGCTTCTGCGTTCTTAAGAGCCGCGTCTAAAATGATTTTTTGTGATTCGTCCGGCCCGGCTTTCACTTTATCATATGTCGTTTCCGCGTCTGTCAACGCGGCTTCCGCCAGTGAAAGGCGGGCGTCGGCTTTTGAAATTTTCTCCGGATTGGGCATTTCCAGCGCTTTATTCAAATTGTAAAGAGCTTTGTCTTTGGCAAGGCGGGCATTTGACAATTTTTGCAGGTATTGCGCGCGCTCCAGATCTTTTTCTCCACGGTCTTTATAGGGTTCATAATCGTCTTCAGCGTCTTTGAAATCTTTCAATGCCATGTAATACGTGGCACGCATGCTGTCGAGGGCGGGACCGGACACCTGCTGGTAATCCAGGCTGTCACGCGCGTCACGCGCGTTTTTCAGTTCTATGCGGGCTTTAGCGAGGATTAATTCGGCATTTGCCCGGGCGACATCTGATTTATCGGTGAAATCATCCATGTCTTTTTGAGCGGAAAGGATCTGAACTTCAGCCTGGGTGATCGCCGCCCTGGCGCGGTCAGTCCCTTTAAGGCGGGCGATGACGTCCCCCGCTTTGATAGACGTCCCTTCTGGCGCGATGACTTCGTCAACGATGCCGGCAGAAGGGAAACTTAATGCCGCGTTACGAATTGGAACGATCCGGGCTTCTGATAATGTGCGCTGTGCTTCAGTTGTGACAGGAGCAGCTACCGGAGTCGATGTTGAAGCCGCTGGTGAACAGCCGGCTGTTAGCATGGTGACCAGAAGACCCATATAAAGAGGATTTATGCTTCTAAACATTTTGTTCATTGATGAACAGTTTTCCCTTCAAATGACGGACAATTACATTCTATCTGAAACAAGAAAGCGGGGATGAGAAACCGAATGTGCTCATTGAAGCAATTTGCCGGATGGATCTCCCGTGATCTGGAGATCATTCATACGAGAGTACCTCGCGAATAGTGAGGTGGGCGGCGTTTTGCGCCGGCAGAACGCTGGCGGAGACAGACAGGATGATCACCAGCACAAGCCAGATGATAAATCCGACCGGCGTGATCGATAAAATGGATGGGGCGTCGAAAATGGCGCGGCTTAAGATTTCATTCAACCAGTTGCTGATCGGGAAGGATAACAGTGAACCCAACAGCCAACTGATCATGCCGATCAATAAGCCTTCCACCAGTACCAGCGACATAACCGTGCGGTCTGACGCGCCGATCGCCCGCATAATGCCGATCTCACGGGTGCGGTCCATGACATTCATACTCATAGTTCCCATCAGACCAATGGCGCCAACCAGCGCGGTAAGGAAAGCCATGAATACCAGCACAACGGTCAAAATATTCAAGCCTTCCGTACTCGAACTGAGCGCGAAAAGGCCGGCGTTAATACTGGCGAGCTCATACCCTTTCGGCCGCATGGTAGCTTCGATCAGTTTACCGAATTGGCGCTGTTCTTCCAGAGTGAGATTGGGTTTGCTGGAACTGATCTGAAAGGAAATTGCTTTTCCCGGACTGCCGATGAAATGTGACAGATACTCATAGCTGCCATAGGCTCTAAAGCCGGTACTTTTGCCGGCCAATTGGAAGAAGCCGACTACAATCCAATCGCTTTTCTTGCCGTTAACACGCAAGTTCAGGGTATCCCCCAGCTTCAGGTCAGGGTAGGCGGAGAGGAAACGCTCACTGAGCACAATGGCATTCTCGTCTCCGGGGATGATCGGCTTTGAGGGTCCACGCCCAACATTTCGACAGATTCGCCGGGTTTATCTCCGGCTTCCATAACTTCGCATTGAGCGAAGGTCCAGCCTTCCACTACGCCGACGCCGGGAATTGTCGCCAGGTCTTGCTGGACCTGGTCAATTCGGTAGAACTTGCTCATGGTCATGCTGACATCCGCCACGAAATACTTGCTGACCCGTTTCATGTAGAGAGTTAGCGCGCCCTGTACATTGAAGGTGGCGATAAATGTGGCACCGCCCAGGGTTAACGTGAACAACGTCAACGCCAGTCTGCCCTTATGCCGGAAGGTATTCCGCAATGAAATTTTTAAAGGATGGGAGATGGCGTTGATCTGGTTGAGGCGGCGGTCCAGCCAGCCCTGGCGGTCTTCAGATGTGGAATTTTGCCCCCCGCTGATGGCCAGCACTGTTTTGATCTTCGCGCCGCGGTAGATGGGGAAAAAGGCAGCTGCCTGCGGGACGATCAAGGCGATACCGGCCTGAAGAAGGAGCGTCCGCACGAAAAACCGGTACCCCTGGACGTCAAAGTTGACTGTGCTCGATACAAAATTTGCCAGCCCAAACGCCGACCAGTTCGCGGCGGGAATGGATATCGCCAGTGCTATCGCCCCGTACAACGCGATCAGAACCATATAGATCCCGATGATCGAAGAGCGGCGGGCGCCAACAGTTTTCATTACACCGATCTGTTTGATCTGCTGGCTCATCAAAGCCGAAAGCGTATTGGTGATCAAGAAACCGCTAAGAAAGACCACCAGCAGTCCAAGCGCGAACAATACACCGGATATGGCATCAATATACACAGAATTGGGGTGGCTGGTGGATGTGCGGATAACCGTGGAAGAGATTACATACCCGCCATCTTCAATTTCTTTGTTGATGTCGGCAGAGATCGTTTTGAGTGTATTCTCATCTGTCTGCCCGGTCGTTGTGGTCACCAATAGAACGTTGTAGATGGAAGATTGTTCCAGCCAGTCCAGTGTATGTGTGGTGATATAACCATTCACAGGCGCGATGAAGTACCCGCCGCCTCCACCTGTCGCGCCAATGGTCTGGTCATGCACAACCCCGCTGAGTTTGAGTTCACGGGTTTTGCCGGAGGGTAACTGGATCTCGATCATCTCCCCCAATTCGGCGGCTACGTCTTTCCGGTCACTGGCATCTATGGCGATCTCACGGTAATCCGGCGGCCATTTCCCTTCCAACGGCTTGACCATGTTGATAGACATTTCGTCGATCTGTGGAACTGCCTGGATTTCAAGCCGGTCCCATTCACCATATTTATTCTTGTACCGGAGGACCATGTGTTTGCGTCCTTCAACTTTACCTACATAAGGCAGGTCGCGAATTTTTTCGATAAGGGCATCAGAGAAACCGGCAACCGAGATGTTGAGGTTGGCCGGATTTACCGCCCGGTACCCATTACGCATATCTTCCACCAGTATCTCATTCACGCTGGCGATGATACCAACGGCGTAAAGCCCCACGGCAATTGACGCGACCACCAGGAAAGACCGGGTTTTGTTGCCCCATAGATCGGCAAAGACTTTTTGCCAGCGCGGCCTCATCCCCGGGACTCCAATTTCTCGTCTATAAAAACTGTGCCGGACATTTCCAGTTTTTCCATAAAAGTCCGGAAGCTTCTGGATTGGGTTTTGATCGTTTGAAGGTTGTCGCTGGAGAGTACTTTTAACCGGACTGGCTCGTGTGAGCCGCCAAACAGTACTTTCCCTGAGTCGATGTTCTTCCGGAGATATTGTCCGGATAAGACAGAGCCAGATTTAATACTTCCGGACTTCCTGCCGTCAGAATTTCGGATATCCAGATCGCCATCGACAACGACTACAAGTCCGGGAATTTCTGATTCGCGCGAGAATAATTCTTCGCCGTGGTTTCTGGCGAAATCAACCGATTGATTCGCGATCATCAACATTGACCTGTGCGAGATGTGCGGAAGTGTTCTCGAGATATCCTCGTCAACCAGTTCGCCATCACAGATCACAAGAGTGCGTGAAGCGTGTCGCGCCACGGCTTCGTCATGTGTCACAACGAGTACGGTTTTTCCTTTTTTTACCAGCTCATCGATCAAATTCAAAACCATATCTGCGGTTTTTGAATCGAGATTACCGGTCGGTTCATCGGCCACGATGATAGGAGGATCGTTGGCTAATGCGCGGGCGATAGCCGCGCATTGTACCTGTCCACCGGAAACCGCGGCGGGTAGTTTTTCTACATAGCTGCCCAGGCCAACCATTTCGAGCAACTCGCGTGCCCGGGCTTCCCGTTCCGGCGGGGTGTACATCCGGCAAAAATCCATGGGAAGGATGGTGTTTTCCAGCAACGACAGCATGGGCAATAACTGAAAAAATTGAAAAACAATACCCAGGTTCTTTCCCCGCCATTCTGAGAATTGACTCTCTGTCAGGTTTTGTAAAAAGGTATCGCCGATCTGAATTTTTCCGGCTGTTGGACGGTCGATCCCGGTGATCATGTTCAACAGCGTTGACTTGCCGCTTCCGGATTTGCCGATAATGCTGACGAATTGTCCCGGGTAGAAATCCGCGTTGATGCCTTTTAACGCGGTGAATTCACCCGCGTGTGTTTTATATACTTTATGGATATCCCGCATCTCAATGAGCGGTTGACGGATATTCTCACGTGACGTGGGAGAATCCGGTTTGGCCTTTTTCTCTGATTTTTCCAGAGGCTTTTTGTGAACAGGTAACGGGATGGATGGCAATCGGGATGGCGGCATGTACCTTAGATTATCTCCCTTAAGCCGTGGCCACGATGGATTTCATGGTGATCTGACTGCCGTCACCGGCAACCAGTTCTCCATCGGCAATTTCCAGAACCCGGTTCGCACGCTGCGCGGCGCTGGCATCATGGGTGACCATAACGATGGTCTTGCCATCTTTGACCAGACGGTCAAAAATGTCGAGGATTGTCTCCGCGGTTGTTGAATCCAGACGGCCCGTCGGTTCATCGGCAATGATCAAGGGCGGATCATTGGCCAAAGCGCGGGCTATTGCCACACGCTGCTGCTGTCCGCCGGAGATGGCGCCGGGCAGTTTATTAATATGCCCATCCAGTTCTACCATTTCCAATAGCTCTTTAGCACGGCTGCGGCTTTTACCACGGGAATAGAGCTGACAAAAATCCATGGGGAGCATTACATTTTCAAGCAGTGTGAGCATGGGCATCAGTTCAAATGACTGGTAGATGATCCCCAGGTTCAAACCGCGCCAGAGTGCCTGTTCGTCCTCTGTCATTTCATGCACCGATGTGCCATTTACGCAAACTTTGCCCGATGAAATTGAATCGACACCGGTGATCATATTCAATAGAGTTGTTTTTCCCGCGCCTGATTTCCCAACTATGCAAAGAAAATCGTTCTTTTCAATATCCAGTGTCACACATTTTAACGCCTGGAACGCGCCGGCAGGTGTTTCATAAAGTTTAATCACGTCCTCCAGTTTGATAATAGACGCAATACCTATCTCCGAAGATGTTTTCTCTTCGACTTTCAAACTGGATGGACAGGATCTAAACCTGCGAGTAACCGGTTTATTTATAAAAATGTTAATCAAATTGCTTTTTGTGATCATATTTTTCCCGGCAGGCAATGCCTGCCAATGCACACATACTAAAACGGGTAAAGGATATCCGTACTATCTATTTACCTGAAATCGGACACAATACCGAGTTCCTTAAGTCACAATAAAGGGCTATTTTCACCCTATGACATTATCGTCTGTTTACTATACTAATTTAACCATATTGAGTCCGGATTGTTTTAAGAATTACATAAGAATTACAATTGAAAACGCCTGTCCATCAGGACAGGCGTTTATCAGGTACAGAGTTATTATTTTGTAACTTTTGTCTCTAATAATTTGATAATGATATCGGCAAAGGTCAGGTTGTACCCGCCAGCCGATTTGCGAGAGGATGTCAACGCGGCAACAGCATTGGGGGTAGCCTGGGTCTTGCTGCTACTGGTTGTGTTTCCGGCTGCCATCATCATCATACCGCCATCCGGAGGGCCGCCAAAACTGCCATTATTTCTATTGCCGGATGAATTGCTTGTGGATGACGATGATGTGGTTGACGTTAGACCATTTTCCTGCAGCAATTTATTTACGTCGGCTGAGGTAATTTTCAAGCTCTCAATAGCTGTCAACTGATCGGCAGTCAATGTGTTTTTTATCTGTCTATTTAGAGCGGTCATCTCGGCTACGGATGTGTTGCTATTGGTGCTAAGGGTTTTCAACGCCTTGAACAGTGGGAGAAGGTTCTCGGCGGTTTCGGTATCGATCGCCTCATCCGTCCCTTCGAGTTTAATAATTCCTATACCAACAACCGATTCAACAGGCATAGTCTGCACCTGCTCGGTGGAGTTTCCGGCGGAAGTCTGTCCCTTAGCACCACCAGGACCTCCGGCCCCGCCGGGTACGGTACCCGCGGCACCCGAGGGCGGTTGTCCTCCGGGGTCTCCCTCGGACGAGCCGACCTGTCCTGGTATGGCTGTGCAGGCCACAAGCACACCGGCCAGGATCAATACAAGGGAAATGATGATCGTTTTTTTCATAGGAGTAATCCTTTCATTTTCAAAAATTATTCGTGCCGTAACGCGACGATGGGATCCAATTCGGCAGCATTTTTTGCCGGGACATAGCCGAAGAAAATACCGACCAATGCCGATGATAGGAATGACAGGAACACAGAATAGGGGAGGACTACTGTGCGCATACCGCCTATCATGCCAAAGATGTATGAACCTCCCACACCGACAAGTACACCCAGAATACCTCCGAAGATACTGAGCATCAGGGCTTCAGACAGGAACTGGACACGGATATCCATAGGGGTTGCGCCAATGGCCTGACGCAAACCGATCTCTCGGGTACGTTCTGTAACACTGACCAGCATGATGTTCATGATTCCGATACCGCCAACAATCAGGGATACCCCGGCAACACCTGCCAGCAGCGTCCTGAATGATTCAGTAGTGGAAGATGCCGTCTCAATAATGTCACTTTGCGTACGGATGGAGAAGTCCAGTTCATCATCGCTGACTTTGTGACGGTTGGCCAGCAGAATGGTGATCTGATTGATCACATTTTGCATGTTGTCACTGTCTTCAACGGAGACTGTGATCATACGGACACGGTCACCAACGATACGGGCGAACATGGACGGTGTGAATTTTTTGAAAACCAATTGGATAGGCCCATAGATCTGAGCGTCATAATCGGTGCCGGATACCAGCCCTTTCGGCGAGAGTACTCCGACAACCGTCAGGTTGACATTATCAATACTGATCACCTGTCCGATCGAATCGCCGTCCGGGAAAAGGTTCTGCGCTACAGTATTCCCGAGCACAACCACTTTTGATGCTTTGGTAACTTCTTCATCGGTAAAGAAGCGGCCGGATCCGATCTCCACATCACGCACGGCGAGGAAATCCGGAGTGGTGCCGACTAGTGTCAGGTCTTCCAATGTGACATCATTGAATTTGGCTGTCAGGCTGCTGGCGGATTGTTCCACTGAAACGCCGGCGATTCCTTTAACCGAGTCACGGATCGCGGCAACGTCAGTGTATTTCAAACCACCACTCTGGTTGGATGGCCCTTCGCCGGGGCCTCCTCGATTGAATGATTCATTAATAAAGATCAGATTGGAGCCCAGTCCGTTGATCTGTTCCGAGATAGTGGCTTCCGTTCCCGCTCCGATGGCTACCATCATGATGACGGCTGCCACACCTATGATCACACCGAGCATAGTCAAAATAGACCGAAGCTTATTGGAAAGAATACTCTTCCAAG
>CAYOKC010000014.1:15667-16725 GCA_964404415.1 uncultured Leptolinea sp.
AACCTTCAGCGGTTCACTGTTAATAGATTGTTTGATCTTGTTAGGATTCAAATGCCCGTTTTTTTCATCGGCGTGCAGTTTCCCATCACGGATATGAAGGATACGTTCGGTATGCGCGGCAACATCCGGCTCATGGGTCACCATAACGATCGTACGGCCGCGGCCGTGCAAGTCATGCAGAATTCCCATGATCTCCTCACTGGACCTGGTGTCCAAATTGCCCGTGGGCTCATCAGCCAGGATCAGGATGGGTTCGTTGATCAGCACGCGGGCAATTGCCACCCTTTGCTGCTGTCCTCCGGATAATTCGCTGGGCAGGTGATGGGCGCGTTCCGCCAGACCGACACTTTGAAGGACTTGCATGGCCATCTCTTTGCGCTGCGGAATGGTGGTAGGCCGGTCCGGGCGGTACATCAATGGAAGCATCACATTTTCAATCGCGGACATGCGGGGCAGGAGATTGAAGGACTGGAAAACAAAGCCCAGTTCTTTTCCGCGCACCCGGGCCAGCTCAGTCCGGGAAAGGTTGCTCACATCCTCGCCATTCAGGATGTAACTTCCTCCCGTGGGCCGGTCAAGGCAGGCAAGGATATTCATCAGTGTGCTTTTCCCTGAACCGCTGGGGCCCATGATGGCGACAAACTCACCTTCGTTTATGGTGATGCTGATGGAGTCTACCGCTCTCACTTCGCTTTCACCCACACCGTACACCTTTTCAAGGTTTATGGTTTCAATGATCTTTCTGGATTCCATGGCTATTGCTCCGTGATCCCTGTCGAAACTGTTTGACCCAATTCCAAACCGGAGAGGATCTCGGCATTGGTTGTATCTTTCAAGCCAACTTCCACAAAGTTCAGCTTCATAGAGTTGTCTTTTTCGACAGTAAAGACACCGAATTTGCCGTCACCCACATCACGCAGGGCGGAAATGGGTACGATCAGGGCGTCTTTGGCGTTGCCTTTATACAGGGTGACAGAGGCGGTTAATCCCTGGAAGAGATTGGGGACATCGGTGACATCATCCATATTCAGGGTGATTATGCCGGAGATGGTGGAGTA
>CAYOKC010000014.1:16735-31063 GCA_964404415.1 uncultured Leptolinea sp.
TCCTGTGAATGTTCTGCCTTCAATGGCATCAAATGTGACTTCGGCTTCCTGGTCAACGGCGACGTTCTGGAGGTCTGATTCATCGACAACAAATTCGATCTGGGGATGTACGTCATCGGCTACTGTGATAAACACAGTCTCTGAGTCAACCCGGTCACCTTCCATTCCCGCGACTGTAAGTACGGTGCCATCGAAGGGGGCAATCAGTGTGGCATTTTCAAGGTTGGTGACCGCGGTGTCATAGGCTGCCTGAGCAACGGCTACTTTATTTTCAGCCGTAGCCAACTCGACCGGATCAATCCCATCGTTTGCCTGAAGGGTTGCCAGTTTGGACTGGTCGATCTGCAGTTGAGCTTTGGCAATGTTCAATTTGGCTTCAGCCGCGTCTACTTCATATGATTTATATTCGGCGCAATACTTATACTTCGCGTACGCTTGAAGCGCGGCATCACGCGCGGGAACGATTACAGTGAGGTAATAATTGCCGGCTGTGGAACCGTCGTTCAGTTCATCGTATTTATTCTGCAGCACCATATATTTGTCATAATACGATGCCGTGGTTTTCGAGTCACACCGGGTTTGCCCATCTTTGATCTGGCCCGCGACGGCATCGTCGAGGTTGCTCTTATCCGTGGTGACAGTCAACTGGGCGTTCCCAAGGGTGGCAGAGGCGTTATCTTTTAACGTTTGCAGTTCCTGTTGGGCAGAAAGAAGTGCCAGTTTGGTTGACGTAACTGTTGAAGTGAGAGAGGACAGGTCTTTCAGTTTGGCGAGAATCTGGCCTTCTTTGACCTTTTCCCCCACCTTAACATTGACTTCTTCCACAATGCCATCGATGGAAAATGACAGTTTTGACTGGCGATTGGCTACCAGAGTCCCGGTACCATTGGATTTTACGGATATATCACCCTTTTTTACTGTTGATGTCGAGGCGGTCTGTTGCGCAAAACGGGTGTTCGTCCGTGTACGGGGCTTATTGTTCAGGAGGAAATACCCTCCAACACCGGCAATAACCAGTATTAAGACACCGATGATGACCATTATTTTACGGGATGGTAATTTGAATTTCTTTAACATGAGAACTTTGCTCCTCTCCATTTCCGGAGTTTTCTTAGTAAGGGATCTTTACTTTACTGAACTGGTGATAACCAGATCGCCGGATTTCAAGTCACCGGTGATTTCCGCGCCTGCCTCAGTCTTGCTTCCGACCGTGACAGGTATCGCGGCCATTGTTCCATCGGATTGCAGGATAAAAACTGTCGCCATGCCATCTTTCTCATTCTTAAGCGCGGCCTGGGGTACTATCGTCACGTTCTTCGCGATGGGGCAGGAAAGCTTTACCGTGGCATTCAACCCAACGGGAAGGTTGATGTCTTCAGTCGCGGAATTGAGTTTCAAATTTATATATGCCTGAATCGATTTGACGCTGTTTGATTCCGTCATCGCGGGGTTGATCTGGGTGATTGTTCCTTCAAGTACCTGATCAGGAAGGCTGGTGAATTCGGCCGTCACCGCGCAATCTGTATCGACTGTAGCCAGGTCGGATTCGTCAAAACTGGTCAGCAAGACCGGTTCGCTTAGATCCGCAATCTCAATAAAGGGCGATTTATACGTATCCTTATCAAGGATTGTTCCAACGGCGGACTCGACAGTCAGAACAGTTCCATCAATCGGAGAGACCAGTGTGGCGCCTTCAAGTGTGGTTTGAGCCTGCTCAAGCTGCAATTCCGCGTATTTAATAGATGCCTTTGCTAATGCCTGTTCGTCAGGGTCAATGCCATTATTGTTCTTAACAGCATCATAATATTCACTGGCTTTGTCGTAATCAGCCTGGGCTTTTTCAACCGCGGCTTTGGATTGCTCGATCTCCAGGTCGGAATACCCTTCACAATATTTCCAATTGGAGTAGTTCTGGTTCATAGACTCTTTATAAGGTGCCATCCGCTCCTGGATGTACATATCTCCATAACCAGTGTTCTTTTTGATCAACGCGTTGTACCAGTAGAGGTAGTCGTGCCGCGCGTACATGTAATCAAAGTAATACACTTCAGTAGTAGCTTTTTCACAGCGAGGAGAATACTTATTAACTTCACTCTTTTGGGCGTTTTCCAACGCTTCCGCTGCTTCAGACCGGGCTATCAAAGCGTTGCCCAGGGTGATTTCTTTATTATCCTCAAGGACATCCAATGTTTGCTGCGCTTTAGTCAGATTCAACCGGGCATTTTCCACGGCTTCCTGAAGAGCAGAAATCCGGTCCAGTTTTGCCAACACGTCGCCTTCTTCAACCTGATTCCCGGGATTGACATTCAATTCAGCGACTTTGCCGGTGGTTGAAAATGCCAGATCAACAGCATTCGGAGCCACAATTTTTCCGGTTCCGGCGACTTCAGTGGTTAGGTCTCCTATGGTTACCTCAGCGGTCTTGATCGTCTGGGTGGCTGCCGCCTGAGGAGTTCCGGTTGGCTGGAAGGAGACGAATGCCAGAACTGTCAGCCCGAGGATGATCACAATAATTCCACCGATGACAAGGCGTTTGTTTTGAAAAATCTTAAACGCTTCCATGATTAATTCCTTTATTGATCCAGGCTGTCATGGCTATGATCCGGAGGAAAGGCCAAGGCTTATGGTTTCGTTAAGTTCAAGTCCGGATTTGATCTCCGCTGTTGAACTGTCTTTGATTCCAACCTCTACAATTCGGAACGTCATGTTCCCATCTTGATTGATTACGAACACACCATATTGCCCGTCACCAATGCTTCGGATGGCGGCAGCAGGCACAAGTAACGCGTCGGTGATTTCATCCGAAGTGATCGTCACGCTTGCGTTGACACCCAGTGGCAATTTTTCAAGATTGCTGCCGGCAATGTTATCCAGGCTGATCACCGCGGTAGCCACACGGTACTGCCCGGAATTCGAAAGCTCGGGATTTACCTGAACTACTTCGCCTGTATATGTTTCTTCGGGCAGGGCATCAAAAACCACGCTGGCTTTTGCGCCAAGTCTTAATTTGTCAATATCGGCTTCATCTATGCTCACGTCAACATCAGATGTGGATAGGTCAGATATGGTGATGTACGTGCTGGTATCCACGTACGCGCCGACGTTGGCTTTAAGATAAGTCACCGTTCCGTCGATCGTCGCCGTCAGGTTTGAGCCGGACAGGTTTTCTTTGGATAAATCAAGCTTGATCTGAGCTTCTTCCACTTTCGCTTCGGCTAATTTCAAATCATCAGGATCGATACCTGAACTTGCCTTTAGCGTTTCATATTTTGATTTCGCCTGTTTTAGAGCAACATCCGCGACATCCAACGCTGCCTGGAAATCGATTTTTTCCTGATCTGTAAATTTAATACAGTAGTCATAGTTGGCTTTTGCCGTGCTGTAAACCGCCATAGCTTCATTCCAGGCTTCAGAACCCTGGTACCGGAGGCCGATCTGGTCGAGTTTATCCTGGGCTTTTTCAAGGGCAGCCATGTTCCTTTTATTCACAGATTCACTGCACCGGGCGTAATCCTGACGCTGCACTTTCTTTAGTGCCGAGTTGTATGTTTCCTGCGCGGTAAGAACATCCTGATACACCTGCGCAAGATTTACATCCTTCGCATTTTTCAGTTCGTTCAGGTTTTTCTGCGCTTCCAGAAGATTCAATTCATTCGAGGCGACCTGCGCTTCCAGATTTTTGGCGTTGTTCATTTTTGCCAGTAATGTTCCATTTGTCACTTTGTCACCTGCTTTTACGTTGAGCTCCTGGACGATACCTTCAGTGGAAAAGCTCAGGTCAACTGAATTGCCGGCGACGAGTGTTCCGGTGCCGGTTGTTGTGATGCTCATGTCACCTTTGCGAACGATCGAAGATTGGACTGTGTCTGTTCGTGATGTTGAGCTTTGTTCACTCTGAACAGAACCTCTGATAAAGTACCAGTAACCCAGTCCACTTAAAAATAGGAGCGCTATAAGAAGGGGGATCCATACTTTTTTCTTGAAAATTAAATTTTTTTGAAAACTCATGAAATTACCTCTCTGAAAAATTCAGGCATAGACAGATTTGAGATGGTTTGCGATTGTTGTATGCTGATGTTATTGCACACGTATTAAGATTTTGTTTAGATGAAATAAAAATCCGGAATGGGTTCTTCACATGACCTAAATGTGGTTTTCAAATTAGGTGTCAAAAAGGTAAAATATACCTACGGTTAATTGCGTAATCTCAAAAGGAGAAATGAATGACCAGAGAATTCCGTCCAATCCCATTGAAGTTAAAAACACCGGTGCCTTCTGACATTGAAATTGCCCAGGATTCAGACCTGAAGCCAATCTCCGAGGTCGCGGAAGAATTGGGGCTGTTGCCGGATGAGATTGAATTCTATGGACCGGTGAAAGCAAAAGTTAAACTGGAAGTATTGGACCGGTTAAAAGATAAACCGGATGGAATTTATGTGGATGTAACAGCGATCACGCCTACGCCACTTGGTGAAGGAAAAACGACCACGACTGTAGGATTGAGCCAGGCTTTGGGCGCTCATCTTGGGAAAAAAGTAATGACTTGCATCCGTCAGCCAAGCCAGGGGCCAACGTTTGGAATCAAAGGCGGGGCTGCCGGCGGCGGCTACAGCCAGGTCATCCCCATGGAAGATTTCAACCTGCATCTGACCGGCGATATCCATGCAATCACCGCGGCGAACAACCTGATGGCAGCCGCGATCGACGTGCGCATGCTGCATGAATCCGAGGCAACAGATGAACAATTATTCAACCGGCTTTGCCCGCCGGATAAAAAAGGTGTCCGCAAATTTGGGCGCGGTCTTTTGCCCCGTTTGAAGAAACTGGGTATAAACAAGTCTAATCCCGATGACCTGACAGTGGAGGAACGCCGGCACCTCTGCCGCCTGGATATAGATCCTGCTTCCATAACCTGGCGTCGTGTGGTGGATACCAGCGACCGCTTCCTGCGGGGTATTACGGTGGGAACAGGAGATGAAGAAAAAGGGCATGAACGCAGTACAGGGTATGACATTACGGTAGCCAGCGAAATCATGGCCATCCTCGCGTTGACTACTGACCTGCGGGATATGCGCCGCCGGTTTGGCGAGATCGTCATCGGCACCAGTAAAAGCGGTGAAGCTATCAACGCGGATGACCTGGGTGTAGCCGGAGCCCTGACTGTATTAATGAAGGATGCCATCAAACCTAATTTGATGCAGACCCTTGAAGGTACACCGGTTTTTGTGCATGCCGGGCCGTTCGCGAATATCGCCCATGGAAACAGTTCCATAGTGGCAGATAAGATCGCGTTGAAGCTCGCGGACTATGTGATCACAGAATCCGGTTTTGGCGCGGATATGGGGATGGAAAAATTCTTTGATATCAAATGCCGCACATCCGGGCTTGTTCCCAATGTGGTTGTTCTGGTGGCTACCATCCGCGCGTTGAAAATGCACGGGGGCGGGCCTAAAGTAGTTGCCGGTAAACCGCTTGATCCCGCCTATACCGATGAAAACCTGGATCTGTTGAAAGCCGGTCTTTCCAACATGGTGCATCATATTAAGACAGCCCGGAAATTCGGAGTACCGGTTGTGGTGGCCGTCAACTCGTTTGCCACCGATACTGAAGCTGAACTGGCACTGGTCCGAAAAGCTGCCATGGAAGAAGGCGGAGCGGAAGACGCTGTGGTATGCCGGCACTGGGCACAGGGCGGGGCGGGCGCGATTGACCTGGCTAAAGCGGTGATCGCCGCCGGTGAAAAGCCGCGCAACTTCCATTTCCTGTATCCGTTGGAAAAATCAATCAAAGAGAAGATCGAGACCATAGCCCGTGAGGTTTACGGCGCCGATGGTGTGGATTACTCTCCGGATGCGGAAGAACGAATTGCTAGCTATACCCGGCTGGGATTTGACAAACTACCCATCTGCATGGCGAAAACACACCTTAGCCTGAGCCATGATCCCGCATTAAAGGGTGTTCCTACCGGGTTCCGCATTCCGGTACGTGATATCCGTGCGTCTGTTGGCGCCGGTTTCCTTTACCCGATTCTGGGGAAAATGGCTACCATGCCGGGGCTTCCAACCAGGCCGGCTTTTTTTGACATTGATATTGATTTTGAGACCGGCCGTATCGTAGGAATGTTTTAGGTATTTCGTATAGACATTGCGGGTGAAATCGGGATTATGATTTCACCCGCTTTTTTTATCCTAGTAGCCGGTTGTTGATCTCCAATACTTGCGTCTGGTACATTAGCAGATCATCGCGTAACCGGTCAATGTCGTTCTCGTACCGAAGGCGGCGAGCCAGAAACGCGAATTCTTCGCTGCCGTAGGGCGGTACAGTGATATCTTTAGCGTTCCCCCTGACGACTCGGAGTGAATCGATCACCCATCGTAGGAAGGTATGTGATTTACGCAAGCCGGTGTAATCGCTATCAGATAAAATACCGGCTTCATTTAGCAAAGCCATCGCGGTTCGAATATTCGTCACCCGCAGGGCAGGGTTGTTTGCCCCATGGTTGATCTGTAATCCCTGAATCAGGTATTCCACATCCACCAATCCGCCGGGGCTGTATTTGGCGTTAAAGGTTCCACCTGTAACAAGGTGACGAACCTGGCGTTCGCGCATTGCGCGCATGGCTGTCACGTCAAACGGGCCTGATTGGTAGGCGAATTCATCTCTTAACCGGGTGATGGTTTCACCCAGATCAATATCGCCGGCAATTGGCCGCAATTTTACCAATGCTTGGCGTTCATACGCCCAGGCGGGGCCTTCTGCGGCAAAGTATTTCTTAAAAGATTCAAGAGAAACAGCCATGCTCCCGGCTTTCCCATAGGGCCGAAGCTGCAGGTCAATCTGGAAAATGCCTTCCTGACGGGCGTGGATTGTGGTTACTACAGAGCGGACCAACCGTTCGTAATAATCGGAGGTCTCAATACTCTCTCCTCCGTCTGTGTGCCCGTTACCGGAATAAATGAACATCAATTCAATATCCGAGGCGAAACCGAGTTCACGGCCGCCGCATTTTCCCAGCGCAACAACACTCAAAGTTCCAGGTGTTCTATCTTCTGAGAGCGGGTATCCATATCGCTGGCCCAAATCTGCCTGGCACATGTTAACGGCCGACGCGATGACCACTTCCGCGAGGTCGGTCAATTCGGCGGCGAAATCCCAGAATTCGGATGTCAGTCCCAGTATGTGTCGCATATCAATCCGGAAAAGCTCCCGGTCTTTATACGCGTTGAGAGCAGCCTGCCAATCCGGATAGCCTATGCCGCCGACGATCCTGGTCTCCGTGGCCTGGGTCAACTCATTATTCAACTCGATCCGCGGTTTGGCAACAGCCAGCGCGCCGACGTCTTTGACCACAGGGAAGAGGTTGGCATACTGCATACGCAGGAAGTCATCCCAAAGGAAATCGCTGACGCCCAGGATATGTGCCAGGGCTTTAAGAACATCCGATTGTTCGATAGAGGCGATCTCATCCGGCCAGTTGGGGCGTTCAAACAAATGCGCCAGAAATTCACGGAAGTGCAGCAACGCGATCTCAGGGTTGGGTGAATTGGGTAGCAAGTGGGTGAAATGTTTGATCAGCACGATGGCCGCCCGAAGCTCGCGTTGTTTCAGGTTATCCTCAATACGATTGCCATTGGCATCCGTGACAAAGAAAACATCACGGGCACGGCTGCCAACCGAACGCACGATCATTCGGTTGATATTGGTTCGGGTGAAAGCCAACGCGTTGGTAAATTCGTATAGAAATCCAAATGTGTCTGGTGCGTCAATTTGAAGAACGGTGTAACGTTCTGCCGGGTCATTAATTATTTCAATGTCAATGGGCATCAGCGGTACGGCGCTTCCAGGGATGGCCTGAAAAGCGGCGCCAACCCGTTTGGCTAAAAGTCCCCGGGCTTCACGGCGCTGTCCGGATTGGAAGAGACTCATCATGTGTGAGAGATCGCTTATATAAGAATCCCATGTGTTCTGGGTAACAGGTTGCCGGCTGACCGGTTGAACCGTGAAGACATCCACAATCTTCTGGCGGGATTCGTCAACGGCAGTCTCATGGTTTTCTGCCGGTGTAGGGTGGTAAACATGATGGTTTAGTGAGCCGTCACTTCGCCTGAAAGCATTGTTGTGTCTTTTTTTCTCAGTTGTTACGGCAGGCTCATAAGTGAACGCGTAACCATCGATGATGTTAAACCCATGGACAAATAACAATCCGCACAAAACAGAGAGTTCCCCCGGGTAATCATACGCGACGATCGTAACCCTGTAGCAGCCATTCTCTTTTTCTTCCACATCCATGGATACTGATTTTGCCGGACCCAGTTCAGCCGCAAGTTCTGAGTGCCGCTGGATCTCTTCATCAGAGAAAACCAGTTTGTATGAATTATCCATCCTGGCTAAGTGACGCGAGACTTCAGGCGATGTCTTCGGAGCCTCCGGTTTGTCACCGATATAACGGATAAAAATTTCACGAACTGCCTGGCAATGTTCGTGATAGCGTTCGATAAAAGCTTCACCATCCTGAAAACCCAGCCTGCGGGCGAGAATGCGAATGGCGGATTTCTCGGATGGTAGTGTATATGTTTGCCGGTAATCCATCATTTGCAGGTAATGTTCGATGGTTCGAAGAAAAATATAGCCATCATGCAAGATACGGGCATCACCGGCGGATAAAAGGCCGTTGCTGCGCAGATAAGGAATAGCCTTAAGAGTTGCCCTTGTGCGGATCTGCGGAAAATTCCGTAGGTTAACCATTTGCAGGTATTGAATAACAAATTCAATATCCCGGATGGAGCCGACGCCCAGTTTGACTTCACCCCATTCGCGCCCTTTTTCGCGGAGGACTTCTTCCGTGCGCTGTTTCATGGCGAAGACTTCGGATTTGATCTGCTCTTCTGGAAGATGGATAACACGGGAGTACGACGCCTCACGGAATTCTTCCCCGAGGGATAGGTCACCGGCAATGGGCCGGAGTTTTAGCAATGCCTGCTTTTCCCATAACCGGGCGTTTTTGTCGATGTATGTAAGAAAGCCGGGCAGGGTGGAGATCAACGGACCGTCATTCCCCCACGGGCGTAACCGGATATCCACCCGATATAGGAAGCCGTCACTGGTGGTGGATGCTAGATTGTCTATCAATTTCTGGGCGAGGGGGATTAGTTTATTGGGATCGTCACGGGAAATAAAGACCAGATCTATATCTGAACTGTAGTTCAATTCACGCCCGCCCAATTTACCCATCGCAAGGACAGAAAAACCATTGGCCGAAATCCCTGTCTGACTGACAGCCAGATTCAGGCACACCCTGGTAAGTGCAATGGCTGTGCGGGAAAGCTGGGATACCACGGCAGGAAGGTCAAACAAGTCGAGAAAATCTGAAGCCCCGATACGAAGTAATTCCTCCTGCTGGTAACGCCTCAGGCAATTCTTCTTTTCCTCATCGGGAACCTGCCGAATCGCGGTCTCGGCTTCCTGAGTGATCTGTTCGAGGGTTTTTCGTTGGGATAGTTTTTTTCGATCGAGTAACAGGTTGAATGCCCGTGGATTTCGTAGCAGAATCTCAGTCAAAAAGTGACTGGCGGAGAAAAGTGTGCAAAGAATTTCCACCCCCCGTGGATTTTGATCAAGAAGTGGAATTAGTCCAATCCCATAATTTTCGATGAAACGTTCAAAATGAACCAGCGATCTATCCGGATCGGCTGTCTCTGAAA
Source organism: uncultured Leptolinea sp. (assembly GCA_964404415.1). Classification (GTDB taxonomy): domain Bacteria; phylum Chloroflexota; class Anaerolineae; order Anaerolineales; family Anaerolineaceae; genus Leptolinea. Next base: position 26,437 of record CAYOKC010000014.1, read on the forward strand.
GAGCATTAATCAAAGCCGGTTTGATTCTTTCAAATCCCGGTTGTTTTGTTTGAAGGCGGGTAAAGATGGCGGACGCTGTTTCTGGGTCGGAGAAAGTAATTCGTTCCATGGGAAGCCTTATAAAAAATTATACATGAGGCAAGGGGATTAAATGCATTCAGGTTCAAAAGTACCCGAAAGGGTTAATCCGCCAATGGAATCACAGGATTTTTTAATTGAAACCAGAGTTTTGTTAAAAAATGACCCGTAAAAATTCTCCATAAGGGTTATTCAAGGAGCATGACGCAACAAGTAGAATGTTCAAAACCCTGTGAAAAGAAGAGGCAGCCATCATGTTATCCATAATTATCTTTATTGTTGCCTATGGAATGATTGTCAGTGAAAAGTTTCCCCGGCATTGGGTGGCTATGGGTGGAGGAGCCCTTCTGTTGATCACAGGTGTGATGTCACCTAAAGATGCCATTGAATATATAAACTGGGAAACACTAGGGTTGTTATCCGGCATGTTTATCCTGGTCTCCATATTGAATGAAGCCGGATTTTTTACCTGGCTCGCGATGACGTCAATCCGGAAGGTGAATTACCAACCTGTTCCGCTCTTTGTTATTCTGATCATCCTGGCAAGCATTTTGGCCATGTTCATGGACAGTATCACTGTCATGCTGTTTCTGACCGCGTTGACAGTGCAGTTGACAAGATTATTGAAAATTGACCCTATTCCAGTTGTGATCGCGGAAGTTTGCGCGGCGAATACCGGTGGAGCGGCTACGTTAATGGGTGACCCTCCCAATGTGATCCTGGGTACCACTCTGGGATTTACGTTCAATGATTTTGTGAGAAATACGATGCCAGTATCCATCGTTGTCGCATTGGCTTTATTGATTTTCTTTTACTTTGTCAACCGGAAATCTTTGCTGCACGCGCGGGAATTACTGACACCTGAAACGATAGCTGAAATTGAAAACCTGCAAACAGAAAAAGTACATGTTCATATGACACGCGTTGGAGTGATCTATTTTGGTATTGCGGTTTTATTGCTTATCTTTCATTTGCCATTGACAGAGATCACCGGGTTGCCGATCAATGCCGCCACAGCCGCCCTTGTTCCGGCCATTCTCGCGCTATTTCTACTTAAACCCGGGCAAGCCCGCAATGTGATTTTGAAGGTGGATGGCGAAAGCCTTTTATTTTTTGGCGGATTATTTTTGTTGATTGGTGGATTGGAAAAAGCTAGAGTTTTTGAAATCATTGCCGAAATGTTGGCAGGATCAAAAACATCCACAAGCGTTTTCTTATTGGCGTTGCATTGGATCCCCGGGCTTGCGAGCGGCGTGCTGGATAATGTTCCCCTGGCGCTGGCAATGAGTTATGTTCTGGAAGACCTGGCAAAAATTCCTGGAATGCCCGCGCTTGCTATGATGGTATGGGCTCTGGCACTGGGTGTGGATATTGGCGGTAACCTGACGCCGATCGGTGCTTCGGCAAACGTGGTCGCGTATTCTTACATGGAACGAAATTATGGCAAGGTGGGGTGGAAGAGGTGGTTATTGATCGCCGTCCCACCAACATTAATGGCGATGATGATGGCCTCACTAATGTGTGTTGGTAAAGATCTTATCGGGTGGTATTGATCCCGACTCCAGTACCACTGTGAAGGAAAATGAAAAGACCAGAAGGACCGTAAAGGAAATACGGTTCTTCTGGTTTTATCCAAGATCCACGTTAATGAAAAACTACCCGAATGGGTGAAAAAACAACGAATAATCCAATGATAATTAATGAAAATTCCTCCATCCGGGTAATGTTTTTACTGAATCAGGAGGCATAGAATACATCTGATCATCTCAAAGGAGAGAGATATGAGCACTAATTCCTTTTCTCGTATCAGGCAACTGAGGATCCTTATCATAGGATTATTAATTGCTGCCCTCTTCGTTCCCTCTATGATAGTGTTTGCCGATGATGGTGGACCGACCGTAGAGACAGTCAACACGGCTGTTCAGAGCTTTTCAATGGACCTGAATACGTTGTGGGTGTTTGTGGCTGCCTTTCTGGTTTTTTTCATGCAAGCCGGGTTTGCCCTGGTTGAAACCGGTTTTACCCGTGCCAAGAATGTGGTCCACACGATGATGATGAATATCATGGTCTTCTGTGTAGGCGCCATTGGATACTGGGCTACCGGTTTTGCTATTCAATTTGGCGGCGTCAACTTTACCTACCCTGAAATCAGTACCTCTTTACCCGCCTGGTCGTTCGCGCCGGTCACGCTAAGCAATTGGGCGGTAGATAAATTGGCTTCACCCTGGCTGGTTGGTGGATTCAATGTTTTCGGGCTTGATGGATTTTTCCTCAACGGCCTGACCCTGAGCAGCGGTATTCTGGTCTTCTTTCTGTTCCAGATGGTCTTTATGGACACGGCAGCCACAATTCCCACTGGTTCCATGGCGGAACGTTTGAAATTCTCCGGTTTTGTTCTGATGGGGCTATGGGTCAGTATGTTCATCTACCCGTTGATCGGGAACTGGGTCTGGGGCGGTGGCTGGTTGGCCAACCTTGGCCGCAGCATGGGTTGGGGCAACGGGGCGGTTGACTTTGCAGGCTCTGGAGTTGTCCACATGATCGGTGGCGCGGTTGCCCTGGCTGGCGCCGTTGTGATCGGTCCGCGAATTGGAAAGTTCAACAAGGATGGCTCTGCCAACGCAATACCGGGCCACAGTATTTCACTGGGCGTCCTGGGTACCATCATCCTTTTCTTTGGTTGGTTCGGATTCAACCCCGGTTCCTCCCTGGGTTTCACCGGCGGGTTCCGTAACCTGGCCATTCTCGCGGCTGTCAATACTCTGCTGGCCGGCGCGGCTGGCGGTATGTCTGCCATGCTGTACATGTGGTGGTTCAGCAAAGCCAAAAAACCGGATCCCTGTATGTCTGTCAATGGTGTTCTGGCCGGTCTGGTAGCCATCACTGCTCCCTGCGCGTTCGTGGATATCTGGGCTGCTGTGGTCATTGGCCTGATCGCCGGTGTGTGGGTATGTGCAGCTTCTGTACTGTTGGAAAAAATGAAAATTGACGATCCCGTGGGTGCTGTTCCGGTTCACCTTTTCAATGGTTTCTGGGGTGTTCTGGCTGTGGGAATTTTTGCCAATGGCAATCCTGACACCGCCGCCTGGAACGGTGTATCAACACCTGTCACCGGTTTATTGTATGGCAATGCTTCACAACTTCTGGCACAGGGTGCCGAGGCTTTATCAGTGCTCGTTATTGCGGGTGGTTTGTCATTTGTGTTCTTCAAGGTGCTCTCTGCTTTAGGTCTGTTGAGGGTCCCGGCCGACGTTGAACTGGAAGGGTTGGACTTTCCTGAAATGGGGGTGTTGGGATATCCCAGGGATTGGGAACCCTCTCCTACTGCATTGAAAGGGCTGCCGGGATATAAGGGAAAATCAACATCAGTACCAGTGGCTGAAGGGTAACCTTTACTAACAAACGCAGTCGTCTTGATGAAAACCGGTCGGTCAGGGCCGGTTTTCATCGTTAATATCGCATCTTCTTTATATTTCCCCAGATTTCCCGTAATGAGAGACTAAAATAACCCGTTAGGGTAGTTTTTTAGTGTCTGTGTATATACTTCCACTGGTCTTTTTTTTATTTTTCCTCCTATTAAGTGCCCTTTTGGGTACTTTGGGTTACTCAAGAGGGTATGTAAAATGGTCAAAATAATTTTGTGAAAATCGGCAGGAGGTGTTCATGGCTACGTCATCGAATAGAAAAACATTGGGATTGACCGGTGTTACCGTCAGCGCGATGGCGCTGATCGCGCCGGGCGCTTTTCTCTGGATGACGTATCAATTGCAAGCCGCGAGTATGGACGCGAACGGCGTCACGACGGCCGTCGACATGCTGCCGGGAATTTTAGCCGCGCTGGTACTTGCTTTCCTGTCAGCATTGTCTTTCAGTGAACTGGCCCGACGATACCCGGATGCAGGCTCCGGGAACGCGTACTATTTTGCCGAGAAGGCATTCCTTGAACGTGAAAGAGGAAAAGTGCGTCAATGGGGAAAGCTGGCCAAGTTCATTACCGGGTGGGCGGCTCACTTATTCTACTGGGTATATCCGGGAGTGATGGTAGCCTTTTTTACCATACTGGCAACCTATCTACTGGGTTTTTACGGTTTGCATCCCTCTGTGTGGGGGCAGGTCATTATTGCCTGGATTTTCGCGATCACAATCGGTATGCTCGCGATGCGGGGAATTACCGGGTCAACCGTGGTATCCGTGGTGATCAACTTCATTCAACTGGCAGTGTTGATCGTGTTTTCTGTATTAGCGATTAAATTCCGACTTGATAATCCATTGACTATTCCGGCTACCGATTGGTTTCATCTTTCCGCACAGTCTGTGTTTACCCCGCATAGTATTTCCGGTGTGCTGTTTCAAGCATCCATCGCCATTATTATTCTGGTCGGGTTTGAATCGTCCACAGCGCTTGCGGCAAAGGCCAAAAATCCACAGCGCGATATCCCACGTGGAATAATTTTGGCTCTAATTATCCAGGGCCTATTTGCCTATATGCTGGAATATTTTGCCGCAAATTTTGCCCTCAGCAATCAATTGACCTCCGCTGACGGTACCC
>CAYOKC010000014.1:31073-39346 GCA_964404415.1 uncultured Leptolinea sp.
GCGGCTGCCGCGGCATCCAGCGCTCCTATAGGGGACCTGGCTATTCAGATAGGGGATATCTTTTTGGGAGGCAACGGTTTCGCGTTCATGCTGGTTATGGCTGCCAGCGGAGTACTGGCCATTATTGGAACGACACTCTCTGCCATGAATACGGCTGTCAGGATCACCTTTGCCATGGCGCAGGACAATGAATTGCCTGAAATTGTCGGTTTACTGCATGAAAAGTACTCCACCCCATTTGCCGCGGTGATCTTCTTATCCATTTTCTCAGGGATAATCGGCACGATTGGAATTCTGGGTGGTGTTTCTGCCGTAACGGGTATAGTCCTGGCATCAAACCTGGGAACATTTGTCTTGTACGGGTTGATTTGCGCTCTGACGATCGTGGCTTTCGCCGGCAAACCCGGATCCAACGTAATCCGTCATCTGTTGATCCCTTTGTTGGGATTGGCGGCAAATGTTTTACTTTTCGGATCCATATTTTTCATCGGTCTTAAATCGGGTGGCACAACCGCACAATCAACATATGTGGCAACCGGCATAGCGGGCAGTTGGTTAATTATCAGCATGATTTACTATGTGTTAAACCGTCATAAAAAAGGTCAAACGATTAATCCGTTCATCAAACAAGCGGTTGAAGAAAAATAGGCCGTTCACTTTTCAACTATCTGACCGAATCTGACCGGATTCGGATTACGTGGGAGATGGCGCTTTGACCAATTGTATGCCGGATGTCGAATTCAGCGGTATTAGCATAGCCGGCCCTGTCAGGGAAGATAACCAGGATTCCATTTTTTTACCTGATACTGATCATGGTAATAACCACGGTCAATTGTTCGCGATCGCGGATGGTATGGGTGGATATTCACTGGGAAATATCGCCAGCCAAATGGCCATAGAATCGGTTTCTCTGGCCGTTTATTCCTTGGAGAAGCCCAACCCCTCGGCGTTGAAAGCCGGAATTGACCGCGCGAATCTCCAGGTTTACAACACGGCTGTGAAATCCGGAGTAGGCCGGATGGGAACAACGATAACGGCAGCCTACATAATTGGTGATACCCTGCATCTTGGCCATATCGGTGACAGCCGGGCATACATAGTCCGTAATGGTAAATCCACATGCCTGACCGTTGATCATACTCAAGTGGGTGAAATGGTCAGGGCAAAATTACTATCACCTGATCGCGTAAGAACTCACGCGAGTCGGTCGGTACTGACGCGTGCTGTAGGGATTGATCTATTTGTCAGACCTGATATTACCAGTCACCATTTGATGGAGGGTGACCGTGTGATCCTCTGCACAGACGGAGTATGGTCCGTTATTGAAGATGTGGAATTTGGAACGAGAACAAAAAATTTACCGGTCGAATTGGTCAGTCAGAGTTTGATCGATCTGGCCTTATCACGTGACACAGACGATAACGCATCTGTTGTCGCGTTTGAGATCACAAAGCTTAACCTTCCAGTGACTGTACCCCAACCGCAAAAAATCAACTGGCTGCAGAAATTGAGGAAAATGACCCAATGAATGCCTATGCTATAATGAATCCCACTATGCTTCAAATTGGCGACCAATTTGACCGCTATCAAATTCAAGCCCATATGGCGCAGGGGGGGATGAGTGACATTTACCGGGCGTTTGATCTGGTAAATCGCCGGGAGGTAGTCATAAAGGTTCCGGATCAATCTATGTTGGGGGATCCGGCTCAATATGAACGCTTTCAACGGGAACTGGAAGTAATGGACACTCTGGATCATCCGGCCATTCTGAGAGGGCTGGGATCCGGAAAATTTAATCGAATACCATTCCTGGTCACAGAATTCGTGGAAGGTAAACCGCTGCGCGCGTTGATTGAAAGTTCGGCGCCCTTACCGGTCGAGCAGGCTCTTGACCTTATTCGGAAAATTGCCGAGGGAATGTCGTATTGCCATAAGAATGATGTTATCCACCGCGATCTCAAACCTGAGAATATTTTTGTTACGGATGTCAACCAACCGGTGATCATGGATTTCGGATTAGCACTAACAAAGGGCGCTCACCGGGTGACATACTCTAACCTGAGCGCCACAATGGGCACACCTGATTATATGTCTCCAGAGCAAATTGACGGCAAGCGCGGCGATCAACGCACTGATATCTATGCTCTCGGCATCATTCTGTTTGAATTACTTACCGGCCGCCCTCCATTCACCGGCGATTCAACGATGGTAGTAATGTCACAGCATTTGAATAATCTGCCTCCTCGCGTAGATAAGCTCAACGCGGAAGTTCCTGAAAATATAGCCGCGATAGTGGCTACCAGTTTACAGAAAGATCCCGAAGCGCGGTTCGCGTCAATGGACGCACTGGTTGAAGCGTTGGATCACCCTGAGGTTGTTGATCTGAGAATTTTGGATCGGAAACCAGCGTCAACAGGCGGAGGTCCATCGTTGGCCATGTTGCAGATATGGAAAGGAATTGGTTTGTCCTTCGGTGTTCTTATCGCGTTAGTAATTCTTGCCTTGATTCTTCAAACCTTGAGACCATAATTACAGGAGCGCGACAATGGCCGGGCAATTATCCAATGATGATGTTGTGAAACTGACGGATGATAACCACATCCGGTTTATTGATCTTCAATTCACCGATATTGTGGGTGTGGTTAAAAATATAACCATCCCTGCTCACGAACTACCCGCCGCATTGGAACAGGGTATCTGGTTTGACGGTTCGTCGATAGAGGGATTCGCGCGTGTCGCTGAAAGTGATATGCACTTGCGCCCCGACGTTTCGACATACGCGGTTGTCCCCTGGCTAAAAGGTGATGATGCTACGGCGCGTCTTATCTGTGACGTCTACACCCCGGAAGGGCAGCCATTTCAGGGAGACCCCCGGGGTGTATTACGGAAAGCTTTGGAGGCTGCCGGTGAAATGGGTTTCAAATATTTCACCGGACCTGAACTTGAATTTTTCCTGTTCAAATCTAACGATGGATGCGCGCCAGAGATACCAAATCCGCACGATGAGGGTAGTTATTTTGACGCGCCTTCAGATATGGCTTCCGGATTGCGCAGGCAAATGACCACCGCGCTGGAGGCATTTGGGTTGCAGGTTGAAGCCATGCATCATGAAGGCGCGCCGGGACAGCATGAAATCGACTTCCGGTATTCAGACGCTTTAAAAACCGCCGACAGCGCCGTCACATTGCGGGTGGCTCTCAAGGTGATCGCCCAACAGAACGGTCTTTTTTGTTCATTTATGCCCAAGCCCATCCGTGGACTGAATGGCTCCGGGATGCATGTTCACCAGAGTCTTTCTTACGCGGCTACAGGAAGGAACGCCTTTTCTGACCCCGGTGATCCGCATGGTCTTTCACAAATTGCCAAGCAATTCATAGCCGGGCAATTATTCCACGCGCGTGGAATGTGCGCGGTTCTGGCCCCGTTGATTAATTCCTACAAGCGGTTGGTCGCCGGATATGAAGCCCCTGTGTACGTCACCTGGGCGCGTATCAACCGGTCGGCCCTGATCCGCGTTCCCCGGTCATCCGATGAATCGCTGGCAAGGTTGGAATTACGCTGCCCGGACCCAAGTTGCAATCCATATCTGGCGTTTGCTGTAATGCTGGCAGCCGGCCTGGATGGCATCCGCCGGAACCTGCCGGTACCAGACGCCACGGAAGAAAATATCTACCTGCTGGAACGTAATTCCCGCCCGAAATCATCCATTCTTCCAGGGTCACTTTCCCACGCGCTGGATGACCTTGAGAAGGATGACGTCATTTGCCAGGCTTTGGGGCCGCACGTTCTGGACAGGTTTGTCAGCGCGAAACGCCTGGAATGTGAAGATTTCCGCCTGGAAGTCACCCCCTGGGAATTGAAAAAATACCTCCCGAATTATTAGAATCCGGTCTTGCCGTAAATCTGTTTAATCCTGAAAAATGGGTGAAAACGGGCATATCCAGGGTGATTTTGGGCCGGAATATGCTCCATTTGGGTAATGTACACGGGTAATATGGGTGAATATAATCGAGACCATAAGTTAGAAATCGGTTTTGATTTTATATAGTCAAGGAGAGAACTACATGGCTAAGACAGTTGCAGATGTATTGGCGTTGGCCAAAGATGTAAAGATGGTGGATATCCGTTTCACCGATCTCCCCGGTCAGTGGCAGCATTTTACCATTCCCGTTCATCGGCTTAGCGCTGAATTATTTGAAGAAGGCATTCCTTTTGATGGTTCATCCATTCGTGGTTTCCAGGAAATCCATGAATCTGACATGCTTTTGAAGCCGGATCCTGATACTGCCTTTGTTGATCCCGTAGCCAACATCCCGACCCTGGTGATCACCTGCGATGTGTATGATCCGATCACCCTGCAGCCTTACCTGCGTGATCCCCGCTACGTTGCTCGGAAAGCGGAAGCCTACCTCAAACAGACCGGTATCGCCGATACTGTTTTCATGGGACCGGAAGCGGAATTCTTCATCTTTGATAATGTCCGTTATTCAAACAACACCTACGAATCTTTCTATTACATTGACAGTGAGGAAGGTTGGTGGAACAGCGGCCGCGCTGACAAGCAGAACTTTGGTGGTCAGATTTCTCCGAAGCGCGGGTATTTCCCTGTTCCACCCACCGACACCCTGCAGGACGTGCGCTCTGAGATCGTTATGGCCCTGGAAAAAGCCGGCGTTGAGATGGAAATCCATCACCACGAAGTGGCTACCGCCGGCCAGACCGAGCTGGGTCTTAAATTCAACACGCTGACCCGCCAGGGTGACACTCTGCTGCTCTATAAATACATTGCCAAGAACGTTGCCCGCAAGAATGGAAAAACCGCCACCTTCATGCCCAAGCCCCTGTTCGGTGACAATGGTTCCGGCATGCACGTGCACTCCTCCCTTTGGAAGGGAAACACCAACGTTTTCTACGATGCTGCCGGTTATGCGGGTCTCTCTGACACGGCGAAATATTATATCGGTGGTATTTTGAAGCACGCCCCGGCTTTGCTGGCGCTTACATCCCCCACCACCAACTCATTCCGCCGCCTGGTTCCCGGCTATGAAGCACCCGTCAACCTGGCGTATTCACAGCGCAACCGCTCCGCGATCTGCCGCATTCCGGTGACTAAGAGCTCCAAAGCCAAACGCGTTGAATTCCGCGCCCCCGATCCTTCCAGCAACCCGTACCTGTGCTTCTCCGCCATTCTTATGGCTGGCCTGGATGGTATTCAGAATCGTATTGACCCGGGTGAACCGCAGGATAAAGATCTGTACGAACTGCCTGCTGAAGAAGCAAAGAAAATCAAACAGGTCCCCGGTTCTTTGAGTGATGTGCTGGCTGCCCTGGAAGCCGATCACGACTTCCTGTTGAAGGGTGATGTCTTCACCAAGGATATGTTGGAAGCTTACATCTCCTACAAGAAGGTTAACGAACTGGATCCCATGCGCCTTCGCCCAACACCGTTCGAGTACAGCCTGTATTTCGATATCTAAAATCGCCTGCGAGAACGACATTTCTCCTTTTCCTGAGACCGCCGAAAACTGACCGCCGACCACACTGGCCTGCTTTCAGCGTTCGGCGGTCAGGTTTAACTTACACATTCTGTTTACAGGTACATGTTACAATGACAAACACGGACGGGTGGGCAGCTATGGGAATACAGGAAAACTTAATCTCCGGTGAAAATGACACACGTCTGCTGGAAGCATTAGCCAGCTTAAACCAGATCAGCGGAACCATCAACCGCATCGGGTCTGAAGATGTGATCAGCAGTGAAGACAGCCTGCGGTTGATCGTGGAAAGCGCCATCCGTGTCGTTCCGGGGTCATCTGCCGTTGTTTATACATTTGACGAATCGCGGGATGGATTTTCAAATAGTACCCGCGTTTCGGCGGAACCCGGCGGTGGAAGAATTTTCGGATCTCAACCCGCTTCGGATGATATCCCCCGCGAAAATGGATTTGGGACCAGGGCTGTCAAACGGCGCCGAAGCGTCCTTTCATACGAAGAGAACGATATCGCGATACACCCGTATTATTCCAGATCGGGTGTCAAAGCTGTAGGATGTTTTCCTCTGATCGTTGTGGAACAGGTGGTTGGCGTGTTATACGTCTACCTGCAGGAGAACCGCACTTTTACCCGGCTGGAGCTACTGCTGCTGGACAATTTTGTCAACCAGGCTGCCATGGCGATCTATCACTCGCGTCGTTTGGCAAGCATGCGGCAGGATCTTGAGCACAGGGAAGCCGAAATTGAACAACTGAACCGCGCCGGACTGTTGATCTCTTCACGGCTGAAACTGGAAGAGACTCTGGAATCGATCCTTCAACTAGCCCTCGATTTGACCGGCGCCCATTACGGAATTTTCCGGTTGGTCGACCGCGGCGGCGATAATCTGGTCACCCGCGCGTATGCCGGTAATGACATGACCCGCCCGAAGACAGAATTATTGCCCTTACGTGGAAATAGCGTTATGGCATTTGTTGCCCGAAGCAGGCAACCGATTTTGATCAGTGACCTTCAGGCTGAACCCTGGACCAAGATCTATTATCCGTTGGATCCGGGACTGCGAATGCGTTCGGAACTGGCGGTGCCGCTTATCAATTCGAGCGGACGGTTGGAAGGCGTTTTGAATCTTGAAAGCCCGGAAGCCGGAGCCTTCAACGACAACCATAGCCATATTCTCCAAACCATGGCGACATTTGCTGTGACAGCCATTCAGGAAGTGCGTCTCCTCGACGCACTACAGGAAGTAGCCCGCCTGATCATCACGCAGCCGTGTGATTCGGTACTTGAAAACGTGACATCACTATCCTGTGATCTGCTGAATGCCTCTGTGAGCGCCTTATGGCTGCGCGATGACCAGGACCTTGTTTTGAAAACGTCATCCGGCGGGTTTATCCACGGGGAGACTATTCCCGTGGAGGGAAGCCTTACGGGGCAGGCTATTTTGAGCCGGGACGCAGTGGTCGCTTATGATGTGCGCACAGACCCGCGTTTTCACCGGAAGGATCTGGCTAAATCGCAAAACTGGACCCGGGCGTTGATCGTCCCATTGCTAACCGGTGACGCGGAACTGCCGCTGGGAGCTCTGGGCGTATACAGCTCGTCACCCGATCAGGGTAAATTCGCGGAATCTGATTGGGATAAAAAAGTCCTTACATTCTTATCGCACTACGCGGTTCTGGCATTGCAAAATGAGAGGCGGCAACAGGAGTTGAGGGCGGCTCAGGAGCAGCGATCCGTAGCTGAGACATTTGCCGCAGTTGGGGATATCGCCTCAAATCTTCTCCATCATCTCAATAACAAAGTCGGTACCATTCCGGTACGTGTTCAGAGCATTCAAGATAAGTGCGCGCTGGCGCTGAATGCGGACCCTTACTTAAATAATAACCTGGCAGAAATTGAACGGTGTGCCATGGAAGCCATGCAGACGGTGCGTGACAACCTGTCACATCTGCGGCCTATCCGGTTGGAACCGGTCTGTATTGAAGCCCGAATATCTGAAGCGCTGCATGCCGCCCAACTGCCACCGGGAATCAGTGTGCAAATGGAGGGTGTATCCCACCTTCCGCTCGTAACAGCCGGCGGCCAGAGCCTTACATTCGTGTTTACCAACCTGATCGAGAACGCGGCTGATGCCATGCAGGGCAAAGGGATCATTTCCATTCAAGGCCAATCCAAAGAGCAATGGGTGGAAATTGTGATCCATGATAACGGTCCGGGAATTCCCCCTGATCTGCATGACCGTATCTTTGAGCTGACTTTTTCCGGAAGGGCTACTCAACGGCCCGGTAAACTCGGTTTTGGATTATGGTGGGTGAAAACGTTGATGACCCGACTGGGTGGTTCAATTACCATAGAGAGCGATGGAAAACATGGAACAACGTTCCGGTTATGCCTGCCGCGCGTGGAGGAAAATAAACTATGACACAGTCACCATTTTACGCGCTGGTAGTTGAAGATGACCGGTCATGGCAGCAAATTCTGGTTGAGATCCTGTCCGATTGCGGCATGAGGGTAAATACAGCAGGCAATCTGGATGACGCCCTGTTCGAACTAAAATCCAAACCACACCGTATCGCGGTAGTTGACCTGTCTCTTTCTCCCAACGATCATAATAACTTTGACGGGCTAAAGGTGCTGGAAGCCGCCCGTAAAATGGACCCAAATTGCCGGACAATTCTATTGACCGGTTTTGCGACAGTCGAACTGGCTGTTACCGCGCTGACGGATTATGGGGTTTTTACTTTCCTGCGGAAAGAAAGCTTCCACCGTGGTCAGTTTAA
>CAYOKC010000015.1:0-39168 GCA_964404415.1 uncultured Leptolinea sp.
ATCCGGCGCGATAGTGTCACCTTCCCCCCACGGGGGAAGGCCGGGATGAGGGTGAGGTCTGCCGGGCGGATAACCATGAACGCGCGCGTCTCCCGGCAGGCCGTGGTGGGTTGGTCGCAACCCTATCCATTTTGATTAATTGTCTTGGGACAGTTCAAAGATCAAGCGGTCAACCCACCCTATCGCAGGCAGACTCAGCCACCGGAGTATCCGGCGCGATAGTGTCACCTTCCCCCCACGGGGGAAGGCCGGGATGAGGGTGACATCAGCCGGGCGGATAACCAAATGGACGCGCCCGTCTCCCGGCAGGCCGTGGTGCGTTGAATGCTGGGAAGAGGTTAAAAAGCCCCCTTCCCGTTGACAGGAAGGGGGCAAAGGAAAAGGGGGGATGAAAGAGTACTTATTTAGCGCGGTTGCGGGTGGCTACGTCGAAGATCACGGCAGCCGTCAACACCAGGCCTCTGATCACGTACTGCAATGAGATGCCGGTACCCATCAACTGCATACCGTTCTGCAGTGACATCATTACCAGCGCGCCGATGATGGCGCCCATGATCTTACCCACACCGCCGGCCGCCGACACACCGCCGATATAACAGGCGGCAATGGCGTCCATTTCGAACAGGTTGCCGGCCGTGGTAGTGGCCGATTTCAGGCGGGAGGCAAACAGAATACCGGAAAGCGCCGAAAGCATACCCATGGACCCGAACACCAGGTACAGGATGTTGCTCACGGAGATACCGCTCAATTCCGCCGCTTCGGGGTTGCCGCCCACAGCGTAAATGTGACGTCCGACGATGGTTTTGTTGGCCACGAAGTCATAGATACCGGCCACCACAAGGACGACAATCAGCGTCCATGAGAAGCCCTGATACGAAGCCAGGATCCATGAGATGGTTCCTACCAGCGCGGCAATGATCACCAATTTCATGATGAACATGGAGGTAGGCAGAACTTCAAATCCATAGCTTTGTTTCTTCTGGCGGCCGCGGATCTCGTTATAGATAAAGAACACAATGGCAATAACGCCCAGCAGCAGTGAGACTTTGTGGATGCCGGGCAGGAAGGCATCGCCGCCGAAATCGGGGATGAAGCCGTTGCCGATGGCGTTGAAGGTTTCATCGGGGATGATGATGGTTCCGGTGGCTTCCGTCACCAGCAGGATCAAACCACGGTACGCCAGCCATCCGGCCATGGAGGCCACGAACGCCGGGATCTTCAGGCGGGCCACCATGAAACCGGTCAACAGGCCGGCCAGAACGCCGAAGAACAGCGTCATGGGGATGACCACCCACACGGGCAGGTTCCACTGTGTCATGGCGATGGCCGCCACGGCGCCCAGGAAACCGGCCAGGAATCCGACCGAGAGGTCGATCTGCCTGGCCACAATGACCAGCATCATACCCACAGCCAGAACGGCGATGTAGCCCATCTGGTTGACCAGGTTGCTGATGTTGCGGGCGGAAATAAACGTCCCATTGGTCGTGACGGCAAAGATCGCCATGATCACGAAAAGGGCGATATACATACCATATTCGCGGATGTTCTGCGAGAATACTTTCTTTAGATTGGCTCCAAAAGACATGGCGCTCCTCCTTAATCCGTTGCCAGTTTCATAATTTTTTCCTGGGTCGCTTCCGCGATCGGCAACTCACCTGTGATTTTTCCGGAGGAAAGGACATAGATGCGGTCGCTCATTCCCAGTACTTCCAGCAATTCAGACGAAATCATAATGATGCTCAAACCCTGCTTGACCAGCTTGGTGATGATCGTGTAGATCTCATATTTCGCGCCCACATCAATGCCGCGTGTGGGTTCGTCAAGGATAAGGATGTTCGGTTTGACGAACAGCCACTTTCCCAGTGAAACCTTCTGCTGGTTGCCGCCGCTCAAATTGCCCACTTTCTGTTCCACCGTGGGTGTTTTGATGTTCAGGTCGGTGCGGTAACCGGTGGCTACCTTGACCTCGGCATTGTTATCCACCACGCCGTTGTTGGCGATCTCGCGCAGGTTGGCCAGCGAGATGTTCTGTTTCACATCCTGGATCAGGATGAGCCCGTCTGTTTTGCGGTCTTCCGTCACATAGGCGATCTTGGCGTCGATCGCCTGCTTGGGGTTGTGGAAGACGCGTTTCTTCCCATTAACAAACAACTCACCGGTGATATGGTAATGGTCCGGGTTGCCGAAAATGCTCAACGCGAGTTCGGTGCGGCCGGAACCCATCAGGCCGGCGAAACCCACAACCTCACCCTTCTTCAGTTTGAAGTTGACGTCCTTTAAAATGGTGCGTCCCAGAGCGGGATCATACGCCGTCCAATTGCGCACTTCCAACACCACATCATCGGTAGGTTTGCTTTCTTTGGGCGGGTACACATTGTTGATCTCGCGGCCGACCATGTGTTTGATCAGCGTGTTCTCGGTCACTTCACCTTTATGGGCATCAAGCGTGCAGATGGTCTTGCCATCGCGCAGCACGGTGACGGTATCCGCGATGCTGATCACTTCTTTTAATTTGTGGGAAATAAGCACACAGGTCACCCCGTGCTGCTTGAGTTCGCGAAGGAGTTTGAACAGGTTTTCGCAGTCATCCTCGTTCAATGCCGAAGTCGGCTCATCGAGGATCAGCAATTTGACATTCTTGCTCAGGGCTTTGGCAATTTCAACGAGCTGCTGTTTACCCACGCCCAGGTCTTTCACTTTGGTCGCCGGGTTTACATCGAGGCGCACACGCTTCAGCATGTCGCCAGCCTGTTTAATGGTTTCGTCCCAGTCAATTACAGTCCCATTGCCGATCTCATGACCGAGGAAGATGTTCTCATACACGGTCATTTCCGGAACAAGGGCCATTTCCTGATAGATGATGGCGATTCCGGCCTTTTCACTATCGGCAATACCACCGAATTTCTGTTCTTTTCCATTGAAGAGTATCTCGCCGGTATAAGTACCGTGCGGATAGACTCCACTTAATACTTTCATCAAAGTAGATTTTCCGGCGCCATTTTCACCGACAAGGCAGTGAATTTCGTCTTCAGCCACCTGAAAACTGACGTTACTCAACGCCTTTACGCCCGGAAACTCTTTGGTAATGCTTTTCATTTCCAGAATTGGAGTGGTCATAGGTGCTCCAGTTTTACGCCTATAGAAAGAACAAGGATGGCGGCGGCACAGGCCGCCACCATCCTTTCATTTCAATAAATCTTACTCGAGGCCGGTGAAATCTGCGGCGGTGTAGTAACCGGAGTCAATGAGGGCGGCTTTGACGTTCTCTTTGGTCACGGTCACAACTTCGGATTCAGTGGCGGGAACATCGATCTTGCCGTTGTTCTCTTTACCGGGGGCAACAGGAGTCTCGCCCTTCAAGAAAGCGACGGCGGTGGTGATGGCATCCTTGACCAGGGTGCGGACATCTTTGAACACGGTCATGGACTGTTTGCCATCGATCACGTACTGAACGGAAGCTTTTTCAGCATCCTGGCCGGTGACATAGTAGGATTTCACATCCTTGTCAGCGGCGAAGGTGTCGGCGATGGAGCGCGCGGTGCCATCGTTCGGGGCCAGGACGAATACATCGCCCTTGTCCTCGGCTTTGGCAGCCGTCAGGTTCTGTTCCGCGAGGGTCTTGGCAACAGCGAAGTCCCAGTTCGTGGTGATCTGGCCGACGATCTTGGCCTGTTCGTCACGGGTCAATTCGGCTTTGTCCTGTAGGGCAACAGCTTCAGCAGAGTTCTTGATCACGAAGGTTCCGTCAACAACTTTCGGCTGCAGTACAGACCACGCGCCGGAGAAGAACACGAACGCGTTGTTGTCGGAGGCAGCGCCAGCGTACAGGTACAGGGGCAGACCCTTGCCGTCACCGGCTTTGTCTACCAGGAACTGGCCCTGGGCTTTACCAACGTTGAAGCTGTTGAACGTCGCGAAGAAGTCAACGGCATCGGTGTTGGTGATCAGGCGGTCGTAGGCGATAACTTTGACACCGGCGGCTTTCGCTTTTTCAGCGGCGGCGGCGGCAGCTTTTCCGTCCTGGGGGCAGATGATGAGAACTTTGATGCCTTTGGCGATCAAAGCTTCAACGTTCGCGGCTTCCTTGGCGGAGTCACCCTGGCTGAACAGGATTTCCACTTCGTAGCCGGCGGCTTTGAGGGCATCTTTGAAACGGGTTTCGTCCTGTACCCAGCGGGGTTCGTCTTTGGTGGGCAGAACGATACCAACAGCCAGTTCGCCAGCGGGAGCGGCAGCTTCGGCCGCGGGGGCGGCGGCGGCATCGAGGCCGGTGAAGTCAGAAGCGGAGTAGTAACCGGAGTCAATGAGAGCGGTTTTAACGTTCTCTTTGGTCACGGTCACAACTTCGGATTCAGTGGCGGGAACATCGATCTTGCCGTTGTTCTCTTTACCGGGGGCAACAGGAGTCTCGCCCTTCAAGAAAGCGACGGCGGTGGTGATGGCATCCTTGACCAGGGTGCGGACATCTTTGAACACGGTCATGGACTGTTTGCCATCGATCACGTACTGAACGGAAGCTTTTTCAGCATCCTGGCCGGTGACATAGTAGGATTTCACATCCTTGTCAGCGGCGAAGGTGTCGGCGATGGAGCGCGCGGTGCCATCGTTCGGGGCCAGGACGAATACATCGCCCTTGTCCTCGGCTTTGGCAGCCGTCAGGTTCTGTTCCGCGAGGGTCTTGGCAACAGCGAAGTCCCAGTTCGTGGTGATCTGGCCGACGATCTTGGCCTGTTCGTCACGGGTCAATTCGGCTTTGTCCTGTAGGGCAACAGCTTCAGCAGAGTTCTTGATCACGAAGGTTCCGTCAACAACTTTCGGCTGCAGTACAGACCACGCGCCGGAGAAGAACACGAACGCGTTGTTGTCGGAGGCAGCGCCAGCGTACAGGTACAGGGGCAGACCCTTGCCGTCACCGGCTTTGTCTACCAGGAACTGGCCCTGGGCTTTACCAACGTTGAAGCTGTTGAACGTCGCGAAGAAGTCAACGGCATCGGTGTTGGTGATCAGGCGGTCGTAGGCGATAACTTTGACACCGGCGGCTTTCGCTTTTTCAGCGGCGGCGGCGGCAGCTTTTCCGTCCTGGGGGCAGATGATGAGAACTTTGATGCCTTTGGCGATCAAAGCTTCAACGTTCGCGGCTTCCTTGGCGGAGTCACCCTGGCTGAACAGGATTTCCACTTCGTAGCCGGCGGCTTTGAGGGCATCTTTAAAACGGGTTTCGTCCTGTACCCAGCGGGGTTCGTCTTTGGTGGGCAGTACGATACCAACGGCCAACTGGCCGGCGGGGGCGGCAGCTTCTTCTTTTACCGGTTCCGCGGCGGGGGCAGCGGTGGGCGCAGCGCAAGCTGAAAGGACAAACGTCAGCACAATCACTACGCTGATGAAAGGTAGTAACTTCTTAAACATGCTCTTCCTCCAAAATTTTGAACAATTTGATGGTCCGACGGGACTTTAAGCAACTGCAACAACGGAACTACATTTCCTGCGTTTCCTTGAAAAACCACCTCCTTTTCATGAAAAAGCTGTCAGTTGATTACCGCGTTCTGTTCCATGTCACGCAGGGAGTTGTAAATACTGGTCTCATTGAACGCGTTGGTGATCACCAGGGTGGCCGCGCCAATGGCCACGGCATTGCTGCCCAGTTCGCCGATCACCAGATTATCGGTACGCGTGTTGAACCCCACGGTACGTTCCATCAGTGACTGCCTGGCCGGGTCCAACAGCATTTGACCGGCATCGGCCAGATCGCCACCCAGGATGAGCAGGCCCGGATTGACCAGGTTGATGATATTGGCCAGGCCAATACCCAGGTACCATCCGGCGGTGGTGATGATCTTTTCGCACTCGCGGTTACCTTCGCGGGCGGCTTTCACCACACCTTTCACATCCAATTCGTCCAGGCGTCCAGCCCAGTTCGGGTCGTTGGCCAGCGCGCGGCGACCGTCTGAAAGGATCCCCTGGATGCCGATATAGCTTTCCAGACAACCCCGGTTGCCGCAGCGGCAGCTTCGCCCGTCTGCTTCGATGGTGGTGTGGCCGATCTCTCCGGCCGTTCCATTGAATCCTTTATAGACAACGCCGTTGATGATCAAACCGGAGCCAACACCGGTCCCCAGTTTGATGTAGACCAGGTTCTCATAGCCCAGGCCGCAGCCCCACCACTGTTCCGCGATGGCAGCCGCGTTGGCATCATTTTCAAAATAGACCGGCACGTCTTTATACACGTCACGAACCGCGCCGATGCAGCGCACGTCTTTCCAGGCCGGCATGTAATGGGTGACGAACGAACCAACCTTCTCGTCATCCAGCGGCGCGGGAAGCGTGAAACCGATGCCCAGCAGGTCACATTCGTTGAGGCCGGCTTCTTCCATGATCTTGATGATCGCGTCATGGATCACCTGCAGCGATTCTGCCGGTTTGGATAGCACATCCATGTGGCAAGAGAAACGTTTCTTCACTTCGCCTTTAAGGTTCATGATGATGATGGTGATATGGGTGGCGCCCATGTCAACACCCATGATCATGCGGGCTTCGTAATTGAATTCCAGCACCACGGGTTTGCGCCCGCCGGATGACATACCAATGCCGCCCTCGCGCACGAATCCGCTGGAGATAAGGATGTTCACCAGTGACGATACCGTTGGGGCGCTGAGACGGGTGAGGTTGATGATCTCGGCGCGAGTGATGGACCCACGGTTACGGATCAGGTTGAGTGTGAGGCTCAGGTTATGGGCGCGCACTGCCGACGTGGATGAAATTTCAGATTTCATCATCGACATGTACGGGTATTCGACGAGCTGGGAGACGTCATTCATTGGGAGCGGGTTATGGGAGGTTTTCTTCAGGTTGTTTAATAAGTAGTTTTTTCAAGTCCTTTATAAAGGACATTAATAAAGAGTTTACGCTTTTCAACCGGCAATGTCAATAGAAATCGCCCCCGGAAATTTGCATGAATAAACTGTGACAAATGACACTATGCCAGAAAGGATTGACCTGCTCTTACAGATTTGAAAGGTTTGTGGGGTGTTCGAGGTTATTCACCCTTATGCGGACGGTTGTAGTCATCCTCATAGCGGGTGATATCTTCCTGTTTCCAGTTGCCAAACGCCACTTCGAGCACGCGGGTGCGGGTTCCCGAGCTGGTAAGGCGGTGCATGGTGTTGGGCGGGATCCAGAATTCTTCACCGGCACGCGCCCTGGTGATGGTTTCACCCACCTGGATGATGGCGTTGTCATCAAGCGCCACCCAGAGTTCAGCGCGGTTGGAGTGGCTTTGCAGACTCAGGCGGTGATCCGGTTCGACAACAATGTAGGTGACGGTGCATTCTTCGTTATAGGCGTATTGTTTTTGTTGCCCCCAGGGGCGGTGTGTCCACTGGAGTTCTGGTTTTTCTGCGGGGATGGGTTTGGGCTGGTTGCTGGTCATACGGTGGTTATCCTTTCGCGATTACGGGTAAGGTGGAACGGGATAACGGGATGATTTCAGGAATATCACAATGGATAGAAGTATTGTATAACAACCGTCAAGTCTGCGGGAGAGACTTTGAGTTTCTGAGATTATATTTATCCATGAGCAACCTGTCATCCTGAGCCACTTGTCATCCTGAGCGAGAGCGAAGGATCTCTTTTGCCTGAAATGGATAAATTCCATTGGACTTGGCCACTTATCTCATCGCGGTATGCTCAATGATATAGGATGTGCTGAACGCCTGAATATTGACATGATCCAAAAAGTCACATTCCGGTTTGCACACAGTGCGTTCAGCGCATCATGGCACGGGTTGAAATTCCATTGTACTTGGCCGCCAATGACTGTGCGGGATGCTCAATGATGTAGGATGTGCTGAACGCTTGAGTATTGACTTGGTCCAAAAAGACGCACTCCAGTTAATATATAGTGCGTTCAGCGCATCATGGCACGGTGTGGGATTCCACTATGGAAATAATTTGAATCCCCCCTACCCCCTTCCGGACGGAAAAAGCGCCGTCCGCAATGGGGGCAACTTTTGCGCTTGCCACTATTCAGATGGAAGGGCAAAAGGATGCCTTACTTGTCAGTCCTTTTCATCCTGAGCGGAGCGTCACTTGAGCTGCAGCGCAGTATCAGTGAGGATATCTCATCTCTCAAATGGATTATCTCCATTGGAAGAGTCCAATTTTAGCATTGCGGGATCATCGCATGCAATGCACAAAGCGCAGCGCGGTGCAAGTGTCCCTTCGGTCAGGATGACAAAACATACCCCGAACACATTACAATTACCCGCAGGAGAATAACATCATGGCCCTTTCATCATCTGCCCAAAAAGTACAGGATTATCTTTCCGCCTCCGGCTACGCGCATACCGTGGTCGAGCACAACCAGTCCACCCGCACCTCTGACGAAGCCGCGGCAGCCATCGGCTGCACCGTGGCACAGATCGCCAAATCGCTCGTCTTCATCACCCGCCGCAGCAAAAAACCGGTGATGGTCATCGCCTCCGGCCCCAACCGCGTGAGCACCAAACGCATGTCCGAAACCCTCGGCGAACCCATTGACCGCGCCGACCCCGATCTTGTCCGCCAGGTAACCGGGTACGCCATCGGCGGCATTCCCCCGGTGGGCCACGCCCAACCGTTGGATACCTATATAGATGAAGACCTGCTTGCGCTCACAGATATCTGGGCGGCAGCCGGCGCCCCCACCGCCGTCTTCAAGTTGACCCCCGCCGAGCTCATCACCATGACCGGCGGCACCGTGATGAAGGTTAAAGAGGAATAACCGTCCCCTTTGCGGTAAAATGGGACAAATTTGAACCGATTCCCCTACCGGAGGGTTTAGTATGTCAATTCGCCGTCTTTCCTTAATAACCTGCCTGGCGCTCACCGCCGGGCTGCTTTCCGCCTGCTCCGGCGCTGCCGGCGCCGCGGCCGGCCCCGAAAAAGCCGTTGAAACCTACCTCACCGCCCTCGTCAACCAGGACGCCAACCGCCTGACCACAACTTCGTGCAAGGCCTGGGAAGAAAAAGCCAAACTGGAACTCGATTCCTTCCAGGCGGTCAAAGCCAAACTTGACGGACTGGCCTGCACCAATGCCGGTGACGTGGAAGGCGGGGTCAAAGTGACCTGTGCCGGCAAGATCGTGGCCACCTACGGCAACGAAAATCAGGAAATCCCGCTGGACCGCCGCCCCTACCTGGCAACCCAGGAAGGCGGCGAATGGCGCATGTGCGGCTATACGAAGTAATGAACCGCCTGTTCAATAAAGAAAATGCCTTTGCCCTGGCCCTGGCGCTGATGTTGATCGCGCTGCTGGTGTTCACCGCCGATTCCACCCCGCTGTGGATCTATCAGGGGTTCTAGCTCTGTGACCATCCAGCAGATTCTCTTCGCCTTCTTCCTTGCCCTGATCTACCGCGTGATGACTATGCCGCCGGTGAAGGATGTGCCCGGCCCGCACCCTGAGCGCGGACGCACCACCGTGCTTTTCGGCGCGTCGGTGCTGGCCGTCTACTGGCTGCAACCCTCGCTCCCTGTGCGCGGGCTGGACTTCTGGCTCCCCACCCTCACCCTGGTGTTGACGGTCATCTGCTGGGCGGCCGTCACCCCGGCGGAGGAACGCTCGCTGAAAGCCAACGCCCCTGCCCTTCTCGGGCTGCTGGGCGCAGCATTGCTGGTGGCGCTCACCCGTTTCGTGTCACTGCCGGCCGGCATGATCAACCTCGCCCCTCCCCCGCTGGAACAGGCCCTTATTGGGCTGGTGGTGCTGGGTCTACTGATATTCATATCTATACGCATCAAACAACCTTCGGCCGGATTGGCGCTGGGTATTCTGATCGCCCTGTTTGTGATCCTGAAAACACCCGCCATCGCCGAGTTGACGTCCACCGGGCTGCGGTCGCTTGCCGGGCAGAACACCGCCGGCGCTTCCGCGGTAGACATCCGCTGGCTGGGTTATTCGTACCTGGCTTTCCGCCTGATCCACACCCTGCGCGACCGGCAGTCCGGCCGCCTGCCCTCCGCCACACTGGCGGAATACCTGACGTATGCCGTGTTCTTCCCGGCGTTCACCTCGGGTCCCATCGACAAACTCGACCGCTTCCTGAAAGACCTGCGCACCCCCGCCGCGCTGGATTCCGCCGAATTCGCCGAAGCCTTCCGCCGGCTGGTTCTGGGACTGTTCAAGAAATTCGCGCTGGCCGATACGCTGGCCATTGTGGCGCTTAACCCGCAGGTCGCCGGCCAGGTGACAAATCCCGGCTGGTTGTGGGTGATGGTCTACGCGTACGCTCTGCAGATCTACTTTGACTTCAGCGGCTACACCGATATCTCCCTGGCCATCGGCCGCGCGCTGGGCTTCAAACTTCCGGAGAACTTCAACAACCCCTACCTGCGCACCAACCTGACGCAGTTCTGGAACAACTGGCACATGACGCTCACCAACTGGGTGCGCGCGTACTTCTTCAACCCGGTCACCCGCTGGTTCCGCGTTAAGAAACCGGCGATGCCCATGCAGCTGGTGATGCTCATCGGGCAACTCGGCACCATGCTGCTGATCGGCCTGTGGCACGGGGTGACGGTCAACTTTGTGATCTGGGGGTTGTGGCACGGGCTGGGATTGTTCGTGCAGAATCGCTATACCGAGTGGGCCAAACGTTCCGCTCCAGGCCGGATGCAGTCAACGTGGGGGAAGAAACTGCTGGGATTCGGCGGATGGTTTGTCACCTTCCATTATGTGGCCTTTGGTTGGGTGTGGTTCTGTCTGCCCGATCTGGGGTCAGCGCTGAAGGTGTTCGCGGGTCTGCTGGGATTGGGTTAGATTTTTTCTAAGATTAATCAGAGAGACCATTTTGTTACCAACAACAAAATGGTCTTTTTTTATCTTTTAAAGGGTTTAAGGCGGTTGGGGATTAACTTGTCCATGTGATTCCAACACAATTCCCTGCCCGCTATCGCGTCAACCACGCACCTGCCGGGAAATTTGTCCATTCACAGACAATATCCCGAATTGTGATCCGGTAGATGCAAGCGGATTTATGTCAATAATTTCTGTTTTGTATTCTCCCGCTGGCATCTACCCTACCCAAGAAATTTGGCTCTGGTAGGGTTGATGCCGGCGGGGGATTATTATGTCCATTGATATCCTTCACCATTACCGCCGCATCAACCGCGGGCCAGTCTGAAAAGATATCCATCCAAAGGTGACGTTCATAATTGTGCCGCGGTAGATGCAAGCGGATTTATGTCAATAATTTCTGCTTTGTTTCCTCCCGCTTGTATCTACCCTACCAATCGGACGATATGTATTTCATATGAAATGTATAATTTACAAAATGGAAAAACCCGTCCGCAAACGAATGCGCCTGGAAAATTATGATTACACAACTTCGGGCGCATATTTCATCACTACTTGCAGTCATAATCGGATTCCGATATTTGGTGATATCCATAACAATGTTATGAATCTATCGATTTTCGGCGAAGCAGTCTCTGTCACCTGGCAGAAATTGCCTGATAATTTTAGTGTTCAACTTGATACGTTCGTGGTTATGCCAAACCATTTCCATGGAATTTTGTGGTTGAACCCAGCCGGGGATAATCACGTCAATAGTTCACTTATAACGGTAATGAAATCCTTCAAGGCATTATCCGCAAAGCGGATTTATCAATTGGGGTACTCACAAACCTTGTGGCAAAGAAGTTATTATGAAACCATTATCCGTGACGATGATCAATTGAACGCAGCCAGGGAATATATAAAAAGTAACCCCATGAATTGGGCAAAAGACAAGGATTACATACCAAATAACCAGTAGGGTTGATGCCGGCGGGGGATTAATATGTCTATGCAAAACCGTCACCACTCCCGCCGCATCAACCGCGGGCCAGTCTGAAAAGATATCCATCCAAAGGTGACGTTCATAATTGTGCCGCGGTAGATGCAAGCGGATTTATGTCCATAATTTCTGTTTAGTATCCTCCCGCTTGCATCTTCCCTACCAGGTTAAATTCTCATCGGTAGGGTTGATGCCGGCGGGGAAATAATATGTCTATAGATATCTTTCACCATTCCCGCCGCATCAACCGCGGGTACGATTATGTTTGTTTTCTATCCGCAGACGGCCTTCATAATTGTGATCCGGTAGATGCAAGCGGATTTATGTCAACAATTTCTGTTTTGTTTCCTTCCGCTTGCATCTACCCTACCTGAATAATGTGACGTTGACGGGGCTGATACCGGCGGATTTTATAATAAAAATAACGGCGACCCTGAGGGTCGCCGTTTGATCTGCCATAAAATCATGCGGATTACTTCACTTCCACCAATACCGCCCTGACGACCACCCGCCATTTGTATGAATTGGTTGACTCATCATACCCCTGACAGGTCACCAGGGTAAGCCACGGGTTCTCTTCGTGTTTCGTAATGGCTTTCACATTCTTCGGGTCCACCCGTTCCTGCACTGACCGGACCTGATAGATGTACTTCTGTTGCGAGGCGTGAATGATCACCGTATCACCCCAGGCCAGTGTATGCAAACCGGAGAACACACCCGGATTCCCATTCGCGTCCGTCAGGTGACCGGCCAGCACGGAGTTGCCGTCCCATGTCGGGTATGCGGAGCCTTCGAGGTAGCCGATGGAATCATTCAACCAGGTAACATCCCAGTCGCTGGAAGCGGGTACGCCGGTCACCGGCGCCTTCACCCCCAGCTCCGGAATTTCAAGCTCCATTCCTTGATCGGCATAGGCGGAAGCGGCGGGTTGGGCTGGCAATACAGAAACCCGGTTCGGTGCAAAGCCGGTGGCTGGAATAACAGCCGGGTCACCGGAATTGGTTGATCCGGTTGATGCGGTTGTCGTATTTGTCAAACGCCATAATTCATTTCCCAGAGTAGCAGATGTAGCGGAAAAGTACAGGATGCTTCCAGAAGGTACCAAATCACGCGCATTGGATCCAGCGACAGTTGAGATAAGGGTTGCTCCTGAAGCGGAACCAGCCTGCCAGAGGCCTGTTCCTGTTCCATCACTGGCCAGGAAATACAGGCTTCCGCCAAAGATGGTCCGTTCGAAACTTCCAAACGCGCTTCCGCCGGGGTTTATATCCTGCATCAGACTTGTCCCGCCAGCGGTACCGTTTGACCGCCAGACTTCAGATCCGTGGATGCCGTCAATGGCGGCAAAGAAAAGAGTACTGCCCACAACGGTCAATCCCGCCGGATTGGAACTGCCTGTTCCAGGATTGATATCAGCCACCATATACGTTCCCGCGGCTGTTCCATCGCTTCGCCACAATTCCGCACCGTTATTTGTTCCCCCATTGGTTGCCTGGAAGTACATAATTCCGTTCATTACCGTCAGCGCGTTTGGTGATGATGAACCTGTTGTATTGATATCTTCTACCATGACGGTTCCTGCCAGAGTTCCATCGCTGGTCCACAGTTCGCTTCCCGAAGTACCATTATTAGCCGCAAAAAAGATATGGCTTCCCAGTGCGGTTATGTTGGCCGGGATAGAGCTCCCTGTAGGGTGAATGTCTGCGACAAGAGTTGTTCCTCCGGCTGTTCCATCACTCCGGTACAGTTCATAACCGGTTGTTCCATTCGATGCCTGGAAATATACATACCCACCCATCGCCGTAACAAAAACCGGATATGAATCGCTCACACCAGGATTAAGATCGACAATAAGGCTGGTTGTAGCAGCTGATCCCCCGGACCGCCATAACTCTCGGCCGTTGGTTGTGTCTTCCGCCGTGAAGATTACAGTACTTCCCAGAGCCGTGATATTCCGCGGGCTGGAACTTGCACTTCCGGGGTTGATATTCGCCACCATATAGGTTCCCGCGGCTGTTCCGTCGCTGCGCCACAATTCAGCCCCATTTGTATTGTCATACGCTTGAAAATATAAAATACCACCGATGTTGGTGATTTCAGACGGGGATGAACTGTCTGCACCCGGGTTGATATCCAGAACCAGGGATGTTCCCGCCCCGGTTCCATTGCTTCGCCACAACTCACATCCCTCCGCGGTAGTGCAGGCGACAAAATACATTGTCCCGTTGAAGTTGGTCAAATAATGTGGATTGGAGCTTCCCCCGGCTTCAATATCGCGAACGACTTCTGTTGAAGGCGCTGCGCCTGCCATGGTTGTAATAACACAAAGGAGAATAACGACGATAACCGGAACGGTCAAATAGCGGCGGTGGGCTGGCATAATGGGTGACCCCTTTGTGATATATGAGATTTTTTATATAGGTAGTAATATTTTATCTGATTTTCAGAAAAAATTATTATTTTATAGTTATTGATAGTATTTCTTTATAACCACCGGATTAACACGTCCAGCCGCAGACAATACCATTTCCGCCCGCGTACGCGTCAACCGCAGGCCGGGTGAGAGCATTATTCATTCATTGGTGCCGTTCACAATTGTGTCACGGTAGATGCAAGCGGATTCTTGTAACGTATCTTCAGACAAGTAACCTCCCGCTTGCATCACCCCTGCCGGATCAATGTGACATCCGTGGGGTTGATGCCGGCGGGGGATAAATCTGTCCGCGCGATACCGTAAAAATTCCTGCCCGCGTTCGCGTCAACCGCGGGTTGGTCTGAAAAGAATTCCATCCGCAGGTTACGTTCATAATTGTGTCTCGGTAGATGCAAGCGGATTTTGGTCACGGGTCATCAGACTCATTTCCTCCCGCTTGCATCTACCCTACCAGAAAATGTGACGTCGGTAGGGTTGATGCCGGCAGGGGTACACCAGAAAGCCGCGATTAATCATGAGCAGATCGATTCCAGGTACATTTCTGCCATATCGGCATCACCTAAATACGTACCTGTTGAAGCCAGAAATTTTGATAGAGCTACTTCTAAAAAATGGATTCCTCCAAAAAGAAGAATGAATCCGCGTGCCCCATTCAAACTTTCAGAAAACGCATTACTTTACAAATCCGTCCATGCTGTCGCTTGAAAAGTCACCCCGGTCACCTGAAGTAATTTTGTACGTTCCATTGGGTTTAAAGGTAAAAATATCCGTGGTGCTGTACTCACCACCGGGTCCGAACGCCTCTTCGTCACCGAGCCAGGTGTCACCTTTGGCAATCTTCAGGGTATACCGTCCGGAAGGAAAATCTACTGTCTCCTGGCTATTCGGTTCCATCATTTTTGTAAATACAAGAGTTCCATCTGTTCGTACCAGCTTGTAACAGGCGGATTGCTTTCCGGGGATCAGAACCAGGTGACTACTTCCAGGCCCATATCGTTCCACATAAATCCCCAGAGAATCACTACGCTGCGCCGTTGCGTGCAATGTTTCCATGGACACCAGCGGGCAGCCGTCAGCGCGGCCCAAATAGTCAGTGGTAGCCGATGTTTCATACGAGTAATTATTCAACCAGATAATATCGCCAGCCGCTTCGAGTGTGGTAGAAATTTCAAGGTTCTCATATAAACCAGTAACCTCATTACTTACTGGATCCAACTTGTACAGGTAATTTCCTTCGAAATTCTCCGGTCCGCCAGCCCGATAGCGGGTGAAATAGATTAACCCATTGCTCAGAGTGAACTCTCCGCCGGCACTCAACTCTTCAAAATGCACAATCCGGTCATTGCCTGAATGGTCAATACTGCAAATGCGAACATTCCTGGTGAGTTCGTCTTCCGTGGGTTCTTCTTCCAAATAGTAGAGCCGTCCGTTATACGGGAAGATAGTTGATCCAACCTTGCCGGCCAGTTCTTTGATCTCTTCCCCATTCAGATCCATCCGGAATATCTTCAGATCATTGTCAACTCTGGCGATGTAAAAAATGATGTTTGAGTCGATGACAAAACTTTCGATATAAACATCCATAACCGGAATTGATTCTGAGAATACAGCATCGTCCTCCGCTGCGGCAGCACCATAGTCAGCTTCCATATTCTGAATAGATGCACCGTCGAAGGAAAGGTTTACAGAGTATAAAGAACCTTTTTTCAAATAGAACAGTCTGTTATCTGCTAAAGTCAACCATTCTACGTCATTAGCTTCGAGTAATTGTTGACGTCCGGTTCCATCGGTTTTGATCTGCCAGATACCGGAGTCGGGCACAACATAAAAAAGCCAGTCATCCGCGAGGTTAAGATACAGACAATTTTCTTCCGCGAGAAGGGTCTCATTCTTTAGTGTGGAATCCAATTTTCGTAATCCAGGATTTTCATACTGGCTGTAATAAATATAGGTTCCATCTGTTACCATCCGGAAACCGATTTCTTTTTTTGTGAGACTCTCCGTTGTCTGGTTGGTTGCTGTAATCTGCGTTTTACTCTCGGAGGTTTTTACGGTTTCTACCTGATTTTTTTCAGCTATTTTAATCAGGGGAGAAAATCCACATCCCAATACAATAAAGCAGACTGCAGAAATAAGGTGTAAGGATATCAGAGAATTTTTCATTAGTTATTCCTTAATTAATTGTTAGGTTAAGGATTATATGTGTAGTATTTTATTATCATTATCACCATGTAACAAAAATCGAATTTATGTATTTCTTCCAAAATTACCTGACAGAAACTTTCGCGGAAGAGCTTCGATTTCCCCTCCCCTGCTCCGTGACCGGCATGTTAAAAATCCATCTTCGGGCCCAATTTTCAGCACCCCCAAAAACGGCCTTTCTGGCACGCATTATGCCCTCACCCTGCAGAGATAGCTATGCGCTTTTTGAAGCCCCGTTTTTGCCCTTCCAGAGCCTTTAGGGGCGACCCTATGTCAATTACAGGGTCGCCGTTTTGGGTCGCCTCTTGACAAAAACCACCGGCGACCCTTATAATATCTGAAGGGCGACCCTTAGCCGGGAAAACTTGCTCATTTCAAGGAACCGTTAAAAGCCTACATGAAAACCATTGCCTTCGCCAATCAAAAAGGGGGTGTTGGAAAGACCACCACCGCCGTCACCCTTGCCCATGGGCTGGCCCGACTCGGCCACCGCACGCTGCTGGTTGACCTCGATCCCCAGGGGCATGTGGCCTTTTCACTGGGTCATGAAAAAGAGCCGGGGCTGTTTAACCTGATCGTCAACGAGATGCCGCTGCGCAAAGTGGTGGTGCACGCGCGCGAGAATCTGGATATCCTCCCCGGTGACAAAATGACCGAAAAGGTCAAACGCCAGATCACAGTATCCGATTTTCGTGAATCGATCCTGGCCAACTCTCTCGCCGATCTTGACTATGACGCGGTTCTGCTGGACATGGCGCCGTCGCTGGATGTGCTGCACGTCAACGGGTTGGTGGCCTCAGATTTTGTGGTCATCCCCACCCGGTTGGACGCGCTGGCAGTTGACGGCGTGCGCGAGATCCTGCTCACCATGGGCGAGGTGTCACAGCGCGGCCACACCTTCGAGGGCTACTCCATTCTGCCCACGTTCTTTGACCGCACCACCCGCGAAACCCTTACCCAGCTTCAGGAGCTTGTCAAAACCTTTGGCAAGAAGGTCTGGCCGCCCATCCCGCAGGATACCCGCGCGCGTGAGTCCGCCGCGTATGGCAAGAGCCTGTGGGAATATTCACCTGAATCCACCGTGTTGACCGGTTATTCCGATAATGGTAAACATGTTGGCGGCTACACGCAATGTTTGACCCGCCTGCTGGAGGTGCTGGATGCCTGATCCTAAATTTGAACGCCGCCCTGTGCTTGACCCCGCCGTGGCCGACCTGCTTTCGGGTATGGAACGCCGCAAAGCGGAAACCCAGTTGCCCCGCCAACAGCGTGAAAAGAAGGCCAAGGAACGCGCCAAGATCACCTCGCGCCGCGAACAACGCGCCACGTATGACCTGCCGCCGCAGCTCCGCCAGCGCATCAAAGACCTGGCGGACCGTGAACGCCTGCCGGCCAGTCAATTGGTAAGCCTGGCATTGATCCGTTTTTTAAACGATCTTGAAACCGGCGCGGTGGACGTGGATGCCATGAAGCAGCCGTCTCGCAGTCCGCGGTATGATTGGAATCTGGACTTCCCGGAAAATTTAATGCCCGGCCTGGTCCTCCCCAGGATGATCACAAAAAATGGAAAGAAACGCTCTTAAAGTAGTAAAGAGTCGTTAAAGAGTCTTAATAGAATCTCGTGCAAAATTTGCACTCCTGTGAAATGCAGAAATTGCAGGCTGATGACGTGCAAAAGATTCCCCCCGGCCTCCCGGGGGTATTTTTTTCCCGCAGGCCGGGATGAATCATTTTCCCGCAGGCCAAAAGGCAAAATATGTATTCAGGGCAGAGTGAAATAATTGCATGCTGGCCATGAGGCAAAATATGTCAACAGGCCGGAGGGCGGAATTTGCCGTTTGGCCGGAGGGCAGAAATTGCATTTATGTATGTCTTTTGAGGAAAAAGCAACGGCGACCCTTAGGGTCGCCGTTGTGATTGATGGAAATATCTGCTTATTCTTTTTCAAAGTACTTAACACCGGGGATATCTTTGAAGTGCGAATCCAGGGTCCAGAAGGTTGCGTTCATTACTTTGGCCGTTGACAGTAAGAGACTGTCTGCCATTGGAATATGATATTCAATCGATAACTCGGCAGCAGTTAAGGCAATCTCTTCCGTAATCTCAACCTGATATCCGTAGTACAAAGCACCCATTGTGTTCGAAGCTTGTTTGGGTGAAAATTCCAAACTAAGCTTTTTATATACTTCATATTTATTAATAACAGAGACGATTAATTCATCAGCTTTCTGGATGATCGGAGAAAAAATGTGAGACTGGTGACCATTCGCCAGGTATTCCAGCCATCCGGATGAATCAACCAGGTTCATAATTCCCTGTCTTCCTCATCACGGTAGTTGGATGTGTCCATAGATGGAAAAATCCCCCGGTACGATTCAATGGGGTTTATGGGAATTAATTCCACACGCCCATTAATAAGAACCATCATAACCTTTTGACCGGGAACAATCTTTAAGCGTTCGCGGATCTCTTTCGGGATCACAATTTGATATTTGGGTGAGACAGTTAAAAACGCCATACGAAACTCCTATCGATCATATATCCGTAAAACGATTGTATCAAAACGAATAGTGGATATCAATAGAGGCATCATGGAAAAAGAGGCGACCCTCAGGGTCGCCATTGTGACCAGGATTATTTGGTGCATTGTCAACGGACAGGAGAATGTCAATCCGGTGCCTGAGTCTGTCGAAGGCTTTTTGGGGGTGGGGGAAGGGCAATGTGTTCCCGGCAGGCCTGTGATGCGCTGACCGCGCTGGCGATTGGATTCAATGTCCGTTTATGGAAATGAATCATGATTGGGCGGTCAGCACATCCTACGCGGGGTTTGATAATGAATAGAGTGGCGACCCTCAGGGTCGCCGTTGTGATCGGGATAATTCGGTGCAAAGCCAGAGGACAAAGCAATGTCAACCCGATGCCTGAGCCTGTCGAAGGCATTTTGGGGGTGGGGACGGGCAATGTGTTCCCGGAAGACGTTGATGCGCTGACCGCGCTGGTGAATGGCCAGGGTGCGTGTTTATGGATGTGAAGCGTGAATGGGCGGTCAGCACATCCTACGCGGGTCGAAGGCATGGGAAAGAGTGGGGTGGGGCGGTGTGTTGCAGGCGAGCCCGTGATGCGCTGACCGCGCCCTGAAAATTTTTACGTTACATAAAATTGGTAGGAATACCCGAATGGGCGGTCAGCACATCCTACGTGGGTTACGGTACCTGAGCCTGTCGAAGATAATTTGGGGTGGGGCAGGGTGATGCGTTATATCCCAATATCCAGGATCTGGCCGGTACCATCCGGAAGCGGGCGGCGGTTGCACATATACACCGGCGCGGGAACGAACATCATCGTCTTTTCCTGCTCCTGCGTCATTACCGATTCAAATGTCTGTTTGGTCACAGCCCGGCTCTTTTTGATATTCCCCGTTACAAAGGGCGAAAGTTCAAATTGGCTTATGCCTGATAAGGTGTTTTTTTCTGACATTGGTTGCACTCTTCCCTGAGATGATCATAGAGCTTCAGCCTCTTCCGCAGGCTGAACGTCACTGCTCGCGGGGTGAAGGGTGCAAGATGCAAGCCAAATCCGGTTTTCCGGTACATCAATTTCTGCAGGTTATGTTAATCAATAGGCAAAATCAAAACGGCGACCCTCAGGGTCGCCGCTAATTTCATTATTCCGGGCGGGTTACGCGCCGATATTGAGGAGCATGCCGGTGCCATCCGGCATGGGGGTCTGTTTGATCATCTCAACCAGCGCCTGCCCGAGGGCTTCCTGCTGGTCAAGGTTCTGCTTCATGATGGCCACGCTGATCTCATTCATCACTGCGCGGCTTTTGCTGCCGGTGGCGAAGGAGGCGAGAGAAGACTCAAGGGAAACGGAATTAACCATATATCCCTTATCGACAGCCATGCGCAAAACTTTAGCCAATTGTTTTTTCTCACCGTGTATTTATAATGATAGCGTTATACAAATTGTTTAAGGGCAGGTGGGTATGGGAAAAACCGGTTCATTTCTGTTTTTGACAGCGGTCCTTATGTTGGTGGCTCTGGGCACAACCGGCAATGCATTTCGGCCGGCCGGAGCTGAAGAGAAGGAAACACCCTTCTTTGAGGCAGAGGCATCACCGGTGGATGAAAAGGTGTGCCCCAACCGTAAGGTCACCATGTTATATGAATTGACCTTCCACGGGATTGACTATGAAAAAGACCAGAAGCGGCAGCACGCCATACCGTTGCCTTCATTGACCCATCCCACCATCAAGGTGACAGCCACCAATGGCACGGTCAGTGGGGTAAAAAAACTGGCCGATACCTATGAGGGGGAACCTACCTATGATGATTTGTTCAAATTTTGGAGCGATACGTTCTATTTCACACCAGAAAAACCGGGCAAAGCCACGGTCAACCTGGAAGCCGTCTATCTGGATATGGTCGCCCGCACCAAATGGACCATCAATGTGTGGGAAGACTGCAAGTACACAGTGGAAATCAGCTCGGATGAGTCAAAATTCAAAATGCCATCCGGAAAAACGTTCAATGAGGAACAAAGTTGGTGGCAGGGCATTCTGTATTACGCCGGCCGCGCGAAAAACGTGCTGGCCGATCCTTTGATGAATGAAAATGGCGGCGGCGGCCAGCAGCGGCTTTTATCGGGCTGGCACCCGTCACTTCTGCGGCAGGGCGGTACTGAGGGATCTCTGGAATTCTTCGCCGATGCCATCTGGCTGGGAAATGCGGAAGATATGACCTGTGGGACGGATGGGGCGTTGACCTGCAGCGATACGTTTACCGTGCGGGCGGTGCCCGGGGATGACGCCATCACCTTTGAGATTGATGTGCATCCCGGGGAGTGCGGTGGTTACCACATCTGGTGCCGGGGGGACGGCGGGGGAGGAGATGCCAATATTCCACCAATGGCGAGTGATGGTTTCAGCATGAGCGTGGATATCCCGGCGGAGGGCGGCAGCGCGAGTTTCGTGCGTCCGCTTCCGTATGGCACATCCATGGAGTACCTGGTCACCGCGTACCCGGAGGTGGAAGAATGAAACGCCGGCATGTATGGCTCGCCGGTTTGGGCTTGATCATATTCTTATCGGCCGGGTGCGGCGGACGGGACAGTCAACCACAAATCGGGGAAACCAAACCGGATAATACCGCGCCGGCATTACTGGCGGACCCGCGCCAGGGATTGGACGCGCTGGACGGATACCACGCCAGTCTGGTTAATGAATTTACCGGCACACAGGACGGTAAGGAACAACATTCACGGATGGAATTGACGGCGGACGCGGACCGGGCGGAGGAAGCCCTTTTTGTGCAGCAATCGCAGACCGCCGGCGGGAACCGGATACGGGAAATGGTGACCGGCCGGGTTGGTCAGGCTGCGTATAGCCGAATTGGCGGCCAGTCCGCGCGCTGCCATGTGACCTGGGGCGCAGAGGGCCGGGTGCCTTTCCTGCTGCCGCAAGACGTCCTTCCGGCAATACTAACCGCCGAACAAACCGGCGAAGAGACGGTCAACGCGGTAAAGGCCATCCGTTATTCGCTGAACACGAAATCGCTCGGGACGGATGTTGAGAACCTGGAAGGCGACCTGTGGCTGGCCCAACCGGGGGGGTATGTAGTGAAACTATATCTGACCTACTCGGGCGGCGAAAAAACCTTCGGCAAAGGCCGGGCCGGAAAACAGACCGTCACCTACGAACTGACAAAAATAAACGCCAACAGCGGCTTTGACTGGCCCGCCGGATGCCAGCCGGTGCTGGCCGGTGTACCAGAAATGCCCGGTGCTGTGAACGTCAGCCGGCTGCCGGATACGCTGCGCTACAACATTGATTCCAGCGCGGAGAAGGTCACCGCGTTTTATAAAGAACAACTGGGATTATCTGCCTGGCGCTGGGGTGACATGCATACCACCTCCGGCGGAGACTCGGTCATCCTGTTCACGAAGGTGGATGAACCCGTCAGCCTGCGGTTGTTGATGTCGGGATCCGAATCCGCTCTGGATGTCAGCATCGCCAGGCTCAAGCCGGCCGTCATGGAAGATACCGTTGATGACACCGGCGAGACATTCGAAGGCAACCCCGTGGACCCGGATAAAGCCGGGCTGCCGGAAGGGGTGACCATTTATCCGGGCGCGGTTGATCTCACCGGGGTTGAAGGGATGCGGCTGGTATTCAACACACCGGATGCCCCGGAAAAGGTGAAGGATTTCTACCGGTCAGAGTTGAAAAATGGCGGCTGGGCGGTTATGCCCGGCAGTGAAAGCACGCCGGAAGTGCCGATGATGCACAAGAAAGATGGTGTGATGCTGATAATTCTGGCAGGGGAAGGTGACAATGGTGCCCGGGTGGAGATTACCTGGGTGAAACAATGATGTGATCGTGGGATTCTGATTGGTTGGAGGGAATTTACCGGAAAAAGGAAATTCCCTCTTGTAAAATAGAAAATATGTGCTATTATCGTATTAACCGGAACGATCCGGTATGTAATGGTCGGAGGAGTTCATGGCTGATAAGCGAAAATTCCGCGGAGGGACTATAAAACGAATGGCAGACGGATAATAGAGGGGGAGGGAACTGGATTAAATTGCGGTATTACCGGGGGTGTTCTAAAATAATTACGCTAATTATTTGCAATTTGGAGCAAAATAGTGTAACCTATTGAAATCGGTACCGATTTGATCTATAATACCTACCAGGAGGAGGAAATAACCATGACCTTTGCCTTCAATGATGCGGAATGGCGTATGACCCGCCTGGAAAGGCTGGGATTGAAAGAAGATCCCTTCAAACTCTCCGCAGATCCGCGATATTTATACCTCGGTTCCGAACATCTATCGGTCTATAAGCAACTTCTCAACATCATTTCGCGCCGGCGCGGCCTGGGGCTGGTGATCGGTGACATGGGCATGGGCAAAAGCTCACTCGCCCGGCGGTTGTATGACGTGCACTCGTCCGAACCCAACATGGACGTGTGCTACATCCATACCGCCGCGTTTAAATCGGGCATGGATGCCGCGCGCCAGATCTCCATCCAACTGGGGGTTGACCCGCAGCGCTCGTTCCAGCGCCAGATGGAAAGCATCGAGCGCAAAATGGCCGATGCCTACACGGCCAAGCGAAATGTCGTCATTCTGCTGGATGACGCGCAGTTGATGGACCCCTCCGCACTGGAGGTGATCCACCGGCTGTACAACTTTGATTACGACGCGAAAGTCGCCCAGGTTCTGGCCTTCGGTCAGAACGAAATGCTCGGCTTGTTCGAACAGAACAAGGCTGTTAACGCGCGTGTGTTTGCACGGCTGATACTCTCGCCGCTGGCTCTGGGCAGCGCCCTGCAGATGGTGCTCTTCCGCCTGAATGTAGCCGGCCGCAACGCACCGCTCATTCACGACAACGCGTTTGAGCTGCTGTATGAAAGCTCACAGGGTGTGCCCCGCGAGATCATCCGGCTGTGCAACATTGCCATTGACCTGCTGCTGCAGAGCACTGAGAGCATGATCACCCTGGCTATCGCAGAGGAGGCGGTAAAACAGTGAAAAAGACAAATCCCGCCGTAAACACTCCTGCCTGGCTTCAGCTATATGACGCGCGTACCAACCAGACCCTGGAAAGCCGCCCTGTGGGACGACCACCCGCGCCGGTACCCCGGTTCAAGGTGGGCGTAACCATGTCACAGGGTGAAACGGCTGAACTGAAGGTCTGGCAAGAGCGTTTCAGCGCATTGATGGGCCGCAAAATTTCCACGGGCGAAACCGTGGGAATTCTCGCGCGCATCTGCACTACGCGCTTCTCCCGTTTGTCAGACCAGGAGTTTACCGACATGATGGATCTGATCGAAAGACTGGTAGAGGAGAGGTAATTATTTCTTCCATAAACCCACGGTGTTTTTGGTAGAAGAAACCCCCTCATTATTTCAGGAGAAAACTCCACCCCATGGATCAACTGGTTCAATCCCGAGCATACACATTGCGAACGTCTTCACTGGACGATGCGTGGGAGATGATTCTCGGTCAACTACAATCCGAGATGGACCGGACCAGCTTTGAAACCTGGGTGCGGCCGCTGAAACCGGTGAGCTTCCGAGAGGGTGTGTTCACCGTAGGGGCGCGCAACACCTACGGGCGTGACTGGGTGGAAGCCCGCCTGCGCAGCCGCATGACCAATCTGCTCGAAGGCATGCTGCCGGGGCCGGTGCGCCTGAAATTCACCGTGGTGAACGAGTTCTTCCATGAAGAAGGGGGTGAGCAACCAGCCCCCAAATATGAAAAACCTTCATTGCGTGTAGATAAAAACGATCCGGCAGACAACAAAGATACCGAGCCTGAACCCCGGAAAGAACGGCCCGCGGAAGAAGGTTCACCGCGCAAAGTGCTGCTGGCCAGGGCATATGGCAGCGAACGCGCGCGGGCTATTCAACCTGAACGCGGGCTTTTCCTCACGCTGTATTTCTTTGAGCACTGGCTGCCGCTGCTCGGGCATTCAACAATGGCCGTGATCCTGGCCGCGCGCAGTATGTGTTTCTGGAACCCCAAGACCGGTGAACTGCGCAACCGTGTTGAAACCGATATGGCTGAGATTGCCTCGAAAGCCAGCGTATCGGTGCGCACGGTAAAAGATGTGCTGGCCGGGGAACTGGTGAAAAAATACTTTTTGCGGTACACTGTCCGCCGCATGATGACGCCCAACGGTGTGCGCACCGCGGGCATCACCCTGCTGGTACGCATGGATGAACCATTAACGCCGGAAGACCAGGATATCTTGAGTCTGCCTGAAGCGGAACGCTGGTACCCGGCTGAGTTTGAGGATGAAACAGAGGAGTAGGGGAGTGTGTGGTTCCAGGGTTTCATTAATGACGTCTGTATTTCAATCGAATCCGTATTACGGCGGAATTGTCACCGGTATTCAATCCCGGTGTTAAATTCATAACCCTTCAGAAAGGAGAAAACCCCATGGCTGACGAAAAATACGAGTCCTATTGCTTGAAATGCAAAAGCAAACAACTCATCAAAGATGCCGAGAAGACCGTGCTCAAGAATGGCGCCAATGCCGTCAAAGGCAAGTGCACTGTTTGCGGCACCACCGTGATGAAAATCCTCCCCAAGGACAAGAAATAAAATGAAAACGGGGCAGCCGGTAACCTGGCTGCCCCGTTTCTTAATTTTACATTAATCCCTTTTTTATTGAATTATCTTGCCAAATCTGTAAAAATCATTCTTAGCGGAGATTTTGCAGGTGGTTAGTAAAGTCATTTTCTCCGCGTTGTTGAAAGCCCCGCTTGTTACAGAATTAAATAACAGGTCGCTTCGCCCCGTTTACGGTTACCGGTCTTTGTATATCTTATCGGCGATCACTGAAACCACCGGCCTGACAGTCTACTTTACCGGGAGATACCTATGGACTATCTGATCATTTTTAGCGCTGTCGGTCTGGGGTGTGTGATTCTGATCATGGTTATGAAGTTCATTTATAAGCGCGGCATCGCCATGCGTTTGTGTTATTTCACATCGGTGGTTGCCATCACGTTGACCATGGCCGCGTATATGCTGGGACGTGAAGGTCTGTCACTGGGACTGCTGGTCATCGCCTTTACCGTCTGCCTGGGGGTGATCGTGTCCATCCAGTTCTGGATGGTCAAAACGATGATCAACCCCTCACGCAAGATCAAAGAGTCCGCGGAACGCCTACAGTTGGGTGACCTCGACTACACCGACCCGGTCAACAGTGACGATGAGTTCGGCGATATCGCGCACGCGCTGGATAAAGCCAAAGCCTATATGAAGGAACTGGCGGATACATCCGTGTTACTTTCGAACGGCGACCTGACCCGCGATATCCAACCGCGCAGCGACAGGGACGTGCTCGGGCAGTCTTTCGCAAAAATGACCGTCAACTGGCGCGAAATGGTCCGCCAGTTGACAGACAGCGCGGAGCGGCTTTCGGCGGCTTCAAGCCAACTGGCCAATGCCGCCACTCAGGCGGGCATGGCCACCAGCCAGATCAGCGCCACCATTCAGCAGGTGGCCGCGGGCACGGCAGACCAGGCGGAATCGATCATCGGAACAATACGGTCGGTGGAAATAGTGAACCAGGAGATCAGGAACGTGGAACAGGGCGCGGGGGAACAGAGCCGCGCGATCCAGAACGCCTCGGTCATCACCACCCAGATCCATGAGGCCATCCGGCAGGTATCTGAGAATACGGCCGGCGTTACCCGCGAATCGGCGAACGCTGCCGGGGCCGCGCGGTCTGGCGAACAGACCATGCGGGAAACCCTGGAACGAATGGGCTCTATAAAGGAAAAGGTGGGCGTCTCTTCGGAAAAAGTGATCGAGATGGGCCGGCGATCGGAAGAGATCAACGCCATTGTGGTGACGATCGAAGATATCGCCTCGCAGACCAACATGCTGGCGCTGAACGCGGCCATTGAAGCGGCGCGCGCGGGCGAGCAGGGTAAAGGGTTTGCTGTGGTAGCGGATGAGGTGCGCAAGCTGGCGGAACGTTCATCCAGTGCCATCAAAGAGATCGGCGCGATCATCACCGCGATCCAAACGGCGGTGAATGACGCGGTGACCGCCATGCAGGCCGGCAGCCTGGAAGTTGAAATTGGCGTGGAAAGCGCCAACCGCACCGGTTCCGTACTGATGGATATTCTGGATGCCGCACAAGCAGTAAGCAAACAGGCGGCGCTTACGGGGGAAGCCGCGAATAAGATGAACGCGCTCTCGAATGACCTGGTGAGCTCGGTGGATATGGTTTCGGCGGTGGTGGAAGAGAACGAAGCCGCCACCCGCAAGATGAGCGAAAACTCGGCGCAGGCAACAGGTTCAGTGGAAACGATCGCCGCGATCAGTGAAGAGAACTCCGCTTCCATTGAGGAAGTCTCCGCGTCGACGGAGGAAGTGACGGCGCAGGTGGAGGAAGTCTCCGCTTCGGCGCAGGCGCTTTCTGATCTGGCGGCAGGACTGGAGACGATGGTCAAGCGGTTCAAGCTGGCGTAAGTATAGCCATAACCGGGTAAGATATGCGGCAATGTGAAAAATGTAGGTTGGTCAATCCGCCACATTAACAACAGATGATGTGAAAATATTGCGCTTACGACTTAGAAGTGGCGGTTTGCCCAACATGGGTCTGCCGGGAATCGTTGCGAAGGGAAGAATTTGGGACCACCTGGCGGAATCCCCCCTTTGCTTCCCCCCTTCACGAAGGGGGGAAGCGTCTGCCGGGAACCTAATTAATGGTAATAAAGAGGTTCCACCTGGCTGGCGTTGGACGAAACGCGGCCGTGCGTTGGTTTTACCCCGTCTTTACCGATTGATGAGAGAATGGGCGTTTCGCCCAACCTACATATGGCTCAGCCATCGGAGATCCCGATCCCTCGGCCTTCCTCAAACCCGAACCCTGAGCCTGTCGAAGGGATTCGGGTAGAATTACCCGTTATGACCAATCCATCATCGAAGACCTCCCATACCTCGCGCGGGTACCTGACCGCGTTCTCGGCCGCCATCATCCTCTCGACGACGGCCATCTTCATCAGCCATCTTTCCATTGAATACAAACTGCCGGCGCTGGTACTGGCGTTCTGGCGCGAAGTGATCGTGGTGGTGACGCTGCTGGCCGTGTTGACGGTCACCCGGCGGGTGTCGTTGCGCGTAGATAAACGTGACCTATCCTACCTGCTGGTGTATGGTTTTGTGTTATGGGTGTTCAACGCGCTGTGGACCACCTCGGTGGTGCTGAACGGCGCGGCGGTTTCCACCGTGCTGGTGTACTGCTCGGGGGCGTTCACCGCGCTGCTGGGCTGGTGGTTATTAAAGGAACACCTGGGCATCATCAAGCTGGCGGCCGTTGTGTTGAGCTTTGGCGGCTGCGCGCTGGTGGCCGGGGCGAATGACCCGGCCGTGTGGCAGGGCAACATCCCGGGGATCATTGTGGGTATCCTCGCCGGGTTGTCGTACGCTGTCTACAGCCTGATGGGACGCTCGGCGGCCAACCGCGGGCTGAACGCCTGGGTGACGATCATGTACACCTTCGCTTTCGCCGCCTGTTTCATGTTGATCGCCAACCTGTTGGGCGGCGGCAAATTGCCCGGCACAGCCCCCACGCCGGTTGACATGTTCTGGCTGGGTGACCGCTGGGCAGGGTGGGGGATGCTCTTCCTGCTGGCGGCGGGGCCAACCGTGGCCGGGTTCGGGCTGTATAACATGAGCCTGGGTGACCTGCCTTCGAGCGTGGCCAACCTGATCGTCTCCACCGAGCCGGTGTTCACGGCGGTGATCGCCTTCATCCTGTTGGGTGAGCGCATGACGGGTGTGCAGATCGTTGGCAGCCTTTTGATCCTGGGCGGGGTGGCTCTGATGCGTATCTTTGAGCGTGAACCGGTGACGGAGTCGGAGCCGGCAGGGGTGTAGGGTATCGGATGATAAAGAGGCGACCCTCAGGGTCGCCTCTGTTTTACGGGGTGTGGGGGGGGAAAGCCCCTCATCCCGGCCTTCCCCCGATGGGGAAGGAGCCTACGGATAAATTTTCGATAATCCAGTTGACTTGTGATGGCGCGCCCCCCTCGGGGGGCAGGTTCGATGATGGGGAAGGGGTCTAATGCGGCAGGCTCGAAAAACACCTCCCCCCTCGGGGGAGGCAGGTGGGGGCGATCAAAGCCTGGTCAAAACTGGTCTCAGGATATCTCTCTCCGGCCTTCCCCCGAAGGGGAAGGTGCCTACAAATAAATTTTCGATGACCAAATGACTTGTGGTGAAAGGCAACCACATTCCGGTCTTCTCTGACGGAGAGGCACACTTAAAAAGAACCTCCCCCCTCGGGGGAGGCAGGTGGGGGCGAGCAAAGCCTGGTCAAAACTGGTTTCAGGAAATTTCTCTCCAACTTTCCCCCGATGAGGAGGGAGCCTGCGGCTAAATATTCGATAAACCAGTTGACTTGTGACGGCGCGGCCCATCATCCCGGCCTTCCCCCGAAGGGGAAGGTGCCTACGGAATTGTTCTGGATAAATCCAGGTGTTCTGCGTAGACAGTCGTAATCCTCGTCCAGGCTTTCACCCAATAGAGGAGACAAGCGTAAATAATCCCTTCCAGACGATGCGGGAATTAAAAAAACACCTCCCCTCTCGGGGGAGGCAGGCTCGATAAACACCTCCCCCCTCGGGGGAGGCAGGTGGGGGCGCACAAACCTCTAGTCAAAACTGGTTTCAGGAAATTTCTCTTTGACATGCCAGATTATTTCTTCCAACCCCTTGCCTATTTCTGATGCATCGGCTTTGAAACCATGATGTGTAACACCAAGCTCTACGTTAACCCGGTTGTCAACTTCATTGATTTCAAGGAAGTAATGCGGCCCGAATAAAACATTGATAGACGTCGTTTTTCCTGACGCGTCTTTGGTTACTTCAAGACTTCTAATTCCGTTTTCCATGCTGGCTCCTGTGTTTGGATGATTAAGAGTATTATAGATGAAAGCAATATCCATCCTGCCTTCCCCTGAAGGCGGGATGGATATTGCAGATGTAAATAAGCTGAACACGTAGAATCCCTCCTCTTCGGGGGAGGTTAGGAGAGGGAAATGCGGGACCACACGGAAGAAGCATTGAAGAGGGCCAGAGCCTTGCGGGGAGAAATGACTGTACCCGAACAGCGCCTGTGGGCTGTATTGGGTGACCGTTCTATAACTGGTTACAAATGGCGAAGGCAGCACCCGAAAGGTGTTTACATATTGGATTTTTTCTGTCACCAGGTTGGACTTGTCATCGAGGTGGATGGTGATTCACATGCCGGTAATGAAGTGTATGACGCAAACCGCTCTGCGTGGCTTGAAGAGCAGGGTTTGAAAGTCATGCGGTTTACCAATGATGATGTAATGAAGAATCTGGCCGGGGTTATGGAAGTGGTATTTCAGGTTTGCGAAGAAAGAAGCCCCCATCCCGGCCTTCTCCCATCGGGGGAAGGTGACCTATAAAAACCTACTGGCGAAAGTCCTCCCCGATAGGGGAGGCAGGTGGGGGCACATTTCCGCGTATAATTACCACGTAGTAGTCACCACACCCCAGGGAGGAAACCCGCATGCCTGAAACCACCTACGGCCCGCATAACCCGCACCCGCTTTCAACCCGAAAAACCGAACTGGTTTGGGAAGGCAAGTACGACGAATACGGCAACCGCCGTGAAGTTGACTTTGCCG
The DNA here is from genome assembly GCA_964404415.1 of uncultured Leptolinea sp. Taxonomy (GTDB): domain Bacteria; phylum Chloroflexota; class Anaerolineae; order Anaerolineales; family Anaerolineaceae; genus Leptolinea. The sequence goes on from CAYOKC010000015.1 coordinate 30,633, forward strand.
GCGCGGCCATGCCCCTGCAAAAAAATTGAAACTGTAGATGAACCCAAACAACGTGCCCTGGTGCAGGGGACCCTATTTGATGATAAAAAGGCTCACCGCGACGATTTCCGCAACATGCTCATCTGGGGTGACAACAAGCTGGTGATGGCGTCGTTGTTACGGGATTACAAGGGCAAAATTGACCTGATCTACATCGACCCGCCATTTGATGTAGGAACAGATTTTTCAATGCAATTACAAATTGGAGAATCAAACGAATCAATAACAAAAGAGCAATCTGTTTTAGAAACTATTGTTTACAATGATATTTGGGGTAAAGGTACAGACTCGTATCTGCATATGATGTTTGAACGGTTATCTTTAATGAAGGAATTGTTAAAGGAAACTGGAAGTATTTATGTTCATTGTGATTTCAGAGTCAATTTTTTCTTACGTCAAATCCTCGATGAAATATTCGGAAAAGATTATTTTAGAAACGAAATAATTTGGGGTTATAAGCTTGGTGGCCGGCCAGATGACGGCTGGGCTAGGAAACATGATACGATTTTTTACTATGTTAAAACCAATAATTGGACATTTAACGCACAAGATGTAAAGATTCCATATGAATCTACGGGTGGTTATATTTCAAGTGGACGGAAAATTGTAGGCGATAAAGTATATGAAGTTAATCCGGATGGAAAAACACCAGAAGATTGGTGGGATATACCTGCACTTAATCATATTGCTAAAGAACGAGTTGATTATGCTACCCAAAAGCCAGAAGCATTATTAGAACGGATTATTAAAGGTTCTTCAAACGAGAGTGATATTGTTGTTGATCTTTTTTGTGGATCAGGTACAACTATATCTGTAGCTGAACGATTAGGGCGACGTTGGATCGGAGTTGATCTTGGCAGGTATGCCATTCATACCAGCCGCAAGCGTCTGATCGATTTGCAGCGTAAGCTGCACAATGAAAATCAACCATACCGGTCATTTGATGTCTATAACCTGGGGCGGTATGAACGCCAGTGGTGGCAAAAAGAACGGCTACACGGCGCCAATACCGAACACCGCAAGGTGGTGCTGGAATTTTACCGGGCGGAAATGCTGCCGAATCCTACGTCACCACTGCTGCATGGGCGCAGGGGTCCCGCTCTTGTGTATGTGGATGCCATAGATTCTATTTTCACACGGTCTGAAGCCAAAGCCGTGGTCGAAGCAGCCCAAACCGCCGGGGCTGCCGAAGTACATTGCCTTGCCTGGGAATTTGAAATGGACCTGCGGATGGCCTGTGATGCTCTGCAACAGGAGTACGGAGTGCGGGTGCGTCTTTTCCACATTCCCCGCGAGATCATGGAAAAGAACCGCACCACGCCGCCGCCGTTCTTTGAGATGGCCAATCTCACAGCATCCGCTGTTTGGAATACGGCTGGTGGTGATGAACCGGTGATCAGCCCCCACCCCGGCCTTTCCCCGGAGGGGGATGGTGCAAACGCCAGGGCAGCAACTTCTCCCACATCGGGCGAAGCTGGAAACCCTATATCACCTCTCCCATCGGGGGAGGCAGGGAGAGGGCGCAAGGCGGTACGCATCCGGTTGGATCAATTTCTCCCGTCACTGGCCGAAGTACCGTTTAAAGAAATTGAGGCTCTTAAGGAAAGGGCGGCTCAATCACCTTTTGATTTCATTGATTTCTGGGCGGTTGATTTTGACTTCCATCCCGGCCAGCCGTTTAATCACCATTGGCAGGCTTACCGAACCCGCAAGGACAGGAAACTGCCTACAATAACCGACCCGTTTGTGTATGGTATGTCTGGCAACCATACAGTATGTGTAAAGGTTGTCGATGTGTTCGGGGTGGATACGTCGATCACAGTAGAAGTAGACGGATAAATTGCCCCCATCCTGGCCTTCCCCCTTCGGGGGAAGGAGTTGAACCAATTAAATGAAATGTTAAAATTTTATCTACAGCGCGTATAGAATCCCTCCCCTTCGGGGGAGGTTAGGAGAGGGAAACCATGCCAGATACCATCAATATCAGCGCCCTTGAACCATTACATAAACCGTGGGAAGAACCAGTCAGCCACCGTGTACGTGTTGAACGGGATCAGCCATCAAAAATAGAAAAAGGCCGCCGACCTAGTCCATTGCCTATAGTACAAAACCTGCGCTTACTAACATCGGAATGGAGGAAAGCAGAGTATCCCGGTGTTAGCAGCACAACCCGCGACCTTCTATTCCACTGGTTCTGGTCAGATCACCGAATAACAGCTCCGGATGGTCAAACATATCCATTCAATTATTACTTTTGTCAACGTGAAGCTATTGAGACTCTGATCTACCTGCGTGAGGTTCGAGGTATTGTCAGCCTTTCCGCACTAACCGGTGAATTTTTTAGTTTGGGTGGAAATCAGGAAACCGCCGAAAATGCCGCCCAGATCGCGGCGGCAGGTATTACCCCCGATGAAGATCGCTGGCCCCGGTATGCGTTTAAAGTCGCTACAGGTGCTGGAAAAACAAAAATCATGAGTCTGGCTTTGGTCTGGAGTTACTTTCACGCGCTTAGAGAATCAGATTCAGACCTGGCACGTCATTTTGTCATTGTTGCTCCTAATCTGACGGTATTTGAACGATTAAAAATGGATTTTGCGGATGGGAAGATATTCGATCAAGACCCGTTGATTCCTCCTGCTTGGAAGGGGGATTGGAATATGACCACAGTTTTGCAGGATGAAGCCAGTGGGTCAGCGACAGGAGGAGTCACTTATTTAACGAATATTCATAGACTGTATTCACCCCGTAAAACTACCAGGGGGGAAGAGTATTATGACTGGGCCGGACCGGCAGTCAGTAGATCACGCGCATTGGAAACAGGTGCTGAACTTCGGGCGAGAATAACAGCACACCCCACAGTCATGGTAATGAATGATGAAGCTCATCATGTGTGGGACCCTGATTCCGCCTGGAATGACGCCCTAAGCTCAATAAATGATTCGGTAAGTTCACATGGCCTTGGAATCACAGCCCAGTTGGATTTCTCTGCTACACCCAAAGATAACAAAGGGAATTTATTCAAACATATCGTTTGTGATACCCCTCTGGGAGAAGCGGTTGAATCTGGGATTGTCAAAACACCGATTATAGGTCGAGGGCAGAGCCTGCATGAAAGAGCTGATGAAGTAGCAGACCGCCGTTTCGAAGAACACCTCGTACTTGGGTACCAACGTTGGTTGAAAAGTAAAGAGGAATGGGAGAAGAGCGGTAAAAAAGCCCTGTTATTTGTTATGACTGAAGATACAAACGCCGCGGATGCTATCACTCGACGATTAAACACAGACCCCCAGTTTGCTGAATTAAACAACAAAACTATCAACCTTCATACAAATTTGAAGGGGAAAATGAAAAAACATGGCAGTGGGGATAATGCCGTTTGGGAATTTATTGAGAACGAAAACGAAATCAGCGATGATGATTTAAAAGCACTTCGAAAATTGAGTCGGGAACTCGATTCAGATGCAAGCCCTTATTACTGTATTGTCTCTGTATTAATGTTGCGTGAAGGTTGGGATGTGCGTAACGTTACAACTATTGTCCCATTACGACCTTACAGTTCAAAAGCTAACATCCTTCCCGAACAAACGCTCGGGCGTGGCTTGCGCCGTATGACATTACCAGGTCAGGCATTGGAAACTGTTACTGTCGTAGAACATGAAGCCTTTACGAAAATGTATCAAGAACAATTGGAACAGGAAGGATTGCCAGTTGAAATTATCGATTCCGATAAGGTTCCTAAAACAACCGTTAGTATTTTCCCTGATGAATTAAATAAAGATCTCCACGCACTAAAGATCGAGTTACCCGGTATTAGCTCCGCCCACACCATTAGTAATAATCTAGAGGGGCTGGCTTATGAAGAAATTAAAGCTGCCGCTTCGCGGTATCGCAAATTGCCATTTTGCAGTGTTCGCCGTGAAGAGATTGAATATGAAGGCCGTTCTCTTATCACAAATGAAATAGTGGAACAAATGAAATTCAAATTACCACTTCTTCAATCAGGAATAGGAGCTGTGGCTTTCTATCGCGAAGAACTGGAACATGCCTGTGGGCTTAGTGGAACTCATAAAATACTTGGCCCAATGATTCAACAATACCTTGAAAATGACCTATTTGAGAGCAAAGCGACTCTATTTGATCCACGATTAATCGCCCGTTTGGGAGATGATGATGTGCGTGAATATATCCGCGCTGTTTTCCTCCCAATAATTCGCAAGAAAACAATTCAAACCGAAAACAGGGTAGCTGGTGGGGAATCACAAGCCGTAACAAACTGGCGGCCATTCCAGGTTACCAGTTCAGAAAATCACCCTACATTGCTGGCGGACCATACACCATTCAATCTTGTTCCCTGCAACCGTCAATTGGAGGTGGCATTCACCCGCTTTGCTGATAGAAGCGAGGATGTTGCCGCCTTCAGTAAGAATACCGGGCCACAGGCGCTTCGCATAGATTACATCGCGAATGGGAATCGCCTGGCTTTTTACACCCCCGATTTCTTTGTCCGATTAAAAAATGGCAACTATTATCTGGTTGAAACGAAAGGTCGTGAGGATATTGAAGTTCCCAACAAAATCCGGGCTGCCGTTTCCTGGTGTAAATCGGCATCCTCTACCAACCAAAAATGGAATTACCTTTATATTCCAGAAGGGGTTTTTCAGAGCTTGCAAGGCACCACTATGTCTATGTTGGCAAGTGCTTGCGATCCTGCCTTGCAGGGTCTGCTCAGAGAAGCAGAAACAAGTCAGCCGGAATTGCCTTATTATGAAATCTCCGTCGAGAATAAAGCTGAGGCGGTTGATTCATTCATCAAACGTGAAACACTGGAAAAACTCCCGTCACGGTATAAAAAAGCTATCGAAGAATCAGTTGCTTTGTTTAGTTTTCTGGAAAACAAAAATTCATCTCTATCCGCTTGTTTCACATCCATGCTAGGGGTTATGGATGATGCAGCCAAGAGCATGGTAACCACATTAATTGAACCTTCAATTCCTGATAAGCAAATTGATCAACAAGATTTCTTTGATCCGGCATTTATGTTTGTTTCTGATCGCGAGAAAGATTGGTTGCGTAAAAATGTGGCAGGTTTGAAAAAAGGATTAATGTATAAAGCATTTATGATGCCATTGGGTCAACTTGGTTTTTGCCTGGAATATGCAAAATCAGCAAAAGACCAGACAGGCGGAATTTATAAAGCTATCCGCGAAAACTTCTCGCAATTTAATTCAAGTCAACTGGGTGAACGAGTTGACCAGATTCGTTCATTCAGAAATAATTATGTGGCGCACCAGGAAAAAGAATTAACTGACCCGGTATTGGCACGAACTGAACTAAAAAATTGGATAAACGGATTGGCTGCCTTGTATCGAGCAATACATCCATTAACCCATGAAGGATAACTTTTTCACCACCACCCTGTGGGACCCCGTAGACCACCTCAAAACCAAAGAGGATATCTTCAACTACCTTTAAGTGGTCGTTGAAACCGGTGACCCCGAATTAATCTCCTCCGTGAGATGTGACATCGCCCGCGTACGTGGCATAGCTTCAGCAAGCTCAGCCATCGTTTAACCTTCCCCCCAAAACCTGGTATCTTTATTGCTCCATCCTTCCCCGATGGACCTATCCCGCAAAACCTACCTTACCGCCTCCGGCCTCACTTTCCTGCTCCTCGCCGCCGCCGCCGCGCTGACGCAAACCTTCCTCTTCCCGCTCGAAAACTGGTGGCCGGCCATTGCCGCCGGCCTGGCCATGTACGCCTGCGTTGACGCTCTGCTCGCCGCCCGCGGCGTGACCCTCAACCTGTTCCATGCCATTGATACCGGCCCCGTCCGCCTGGGTGACGTACTGTGGCCGGCCGCCGGCCCGCTGACCGCCTCCCTCGGCCTGGGCGCCGTCACCGGCCTGCCGTTTGACCGCCTGCTGCCGGTGCTGCTGCTGCTTTGCCTGCTGCACACCGCCCTCACTGCCGCCGTTGTGACGGCTGTCACCGCGCCGCGCCTTTTTAACAATAACAAGCACCGCACCGCGTGGACCGTCAGCGCGGCGCTGGTCATCGCGGCGTACGCGGCGGCGTTCTTCTCGCAGCCCGTCTACCCGGCCGCCAACCCGCTGCTGGAACCGGCGGGCGCGCCACGCGGGGTGTGGTTCACAGTGCCCGTGGCAGTATCCGAAACCTACCCCCTGGGCTACGCCCGCCTCGAAGACGGCATTATTGACGACCTTGGCCGCCCCTTCATGGCCGCGCTGGGCCAGTCAATTGGGATGCTGCCGCGCTGTGCCGTCACCGGGCCGGACCTGCGCAGCTACGCCCAGATCTCCCCCGACCCGAACGTGCAGCCCAAGTTCCGTACCAATGTGGATACCCTGTGCCCCGAATGGATCAATGCCCTGCCCGCGTATTTCTGGCGTGTGGGCCTGATCGGCCTGTTCCTGCTCTCGCTGGTATTCGGCGCGTTTGTCACGCGCCATCCCGTTGACTTCGCCGTCACCGCGCTGCTGGTGCTTTTCGGTTGGTTTGTTTGGCCGCCCTCCGAGCGGGTGCGCGTGGGCAACGTGCCCATGCTGCTCGCCGGCATGCCGTGGCTGGCCCTGCTGTTGCCGGCCCTGCGGCGCGGGCGCTCGTCACCTGTGGTGCTGTGGGGGCTTGCCGCCGGGCTGGTCTTCGGGCTGGCCGGGCTGGTGCGTCAGCCGGTTGGCGCCGCGCTCGCGGTCACCGCGCTGGCGGGGATCGGGTGGGGCGCGTGGAAAAACAAGAAAGTCTATTTGCCGCTGCTGGCGCTGCTGGCGCTGCTGGCCGCCCGCGCGTTACCCCCCGCCGCGTTGAACGGGCTGTTCCAGTACCGTGACGAGAAACTGCGCATCACCGCGCCGGTGCTTACGGCGCGTGAACACGGCACGGGCTTTGCCCTGCTGGGCGGCATCGGCGGCGTGGACCTGTCACCCGGGAACCACGGCGCCCCCCTTTATGAAAATTCGATGGACCTGGCTTTCGCCGATGTGCCCATATGGCTGACGGTCTACAACGCGAACCCGCTGATCACGCTCACGCCGTCATCGTACAGCCTGGTGCTGGAAACCGGCAGCGGATTATTCCGGCGCTACGCGGCCGGTCACCCCGCCGAGTTCCTGTGGATATTGTGCCGCAAGGCTGTGGATTACCTGGCCTACATGGGGCTGCCGCTGCTCGCCCTGCTGTTGTTCGTCACCCTGGTGGTGGGGCGGTACGCGAAGGTTGACCCCTCCGCGCGGCTGGGTGTTTCGGTGGAAGGCGCGCGCGAAACGGTTGGACTTTTCCTGGTGCTGGCGCTCGCGGCGTCCATCCCCGCCATGCTTACCACCATCGCCTACGGCGAGAACCTTTTCCTGCCGGCGGCCGTCATTTTCTTCAATGCCATCCCCGCGCTGCTCATTACATTCAAATCCATCCTGCTGAAGAGGCGGCCGTAGATGGTGTATATGCTGGCTGCCCTCATCAAACGTCACGGCGTACGGCTGGTGTTACCCGCTCTGTTGCTCGCGCTCTGGCTGCTGCCGGCGCGGGCATGGTCAACTGTGAAGCCGGACCCGGCCGCGGCGGCGCGGTCAACGGATCTGATCCGCCAGGCCGCCGCGCGGACCATCCGCCCGGGGGATGACGTCTTCCTCTCCACGGTGGATGGGGATGTGCGCCGTGCGGTGGATGCCGCCGGCGCGGCCGTCCACGCGTTTGATCCTGCCGGAGAGCCGGCGTTCCCGGCGGAACTGGTCACCGTGCTGGACAGGTACTGCGCGCGCGCGGACTACCCCGACGCCTACCTGGTGTGGACGGGCGATGCCGCCGCGATGGCCGGCCCCGCGAGGGACGTCAACGTGTATTTCAGGTTTGGGGCGCTGCTGCCGTATGAGGGGTACAACGTCTACGCGATGGCGAATATCGTGCGATTGCGCCCCAAATCGGACATGATCGCGCGCTATTGCGAGGCTGTGGACATGGCCGCCGGGCGAGAAGTGGTGGCGATCCTTGACCCGGGCGCGTTCACGCCGTGGATCGGTTCGGTGACTACGGGGAACGTCACCTGGCTGGCGGCGGAACCGGAGCGCGTGTTCAAACTCTCCGCGTTCACCGTGGACAACATGCCGCCCGTCGCCGCGTATGACGCCCACTGGATGGGCATCACCGAAGAGGGATTCATCTGGCCGTTCAGGAACCGTGACGCCGAAGCGTATAAAGATGTGTTCAACCGCCCCGGGGCAGAAGACGCGCTGCTGTTGATGGATAAGGATGCCGTCACCGGGCCGGTGGCGGAGGGGTATGTGCGCGAATGTGAAGGGGATGATTCGGAGGCGGGAGAATATTTCCAGCGGGTGTGTATTAAATAATTCCGGCGTGTCAACCGCGGGCCGGGTGGGCAAAACCGTATCCCTGGCAGACCTTGCCCTCATCCCGACCTTCCCCCTCGGGGGGAAGGTGACTTTTTCGAACCGGATTTATCCCTGGCAAACGTCACTATCATCC
>CAYOKC010000016.1:0-33776 GCA_964404415.1 uncultured Leptolinea sp.
CTGGTCACCGGTATTTCCGGTTTTATCGGGAAAGCGTTTACCGACTGGGTCAAAAACAAGTTTGATATCTTCGCGATTGACCGGGTCAAACCGGGCAATTGGCCGGTTGACCAATTCCTCGAAGTGGATATCGCCAGTCCGTCCGCTGATGGCACTATTGCCAAGGCGCTTCACGGACAGCATTTCGCCGCCGCTGTTCACTTTGCCGCCATAACGCCGCATTCCGCCGGTGACGATCCGCTGGATTTCTACCGGGTGAACACACTGGGTACCCGCCAGTTCCTCGAAGGAATAACGGGATTGGTGGAAAAAGCCGCGGTCATCAGCACGGTTGACGTGTATGGTGTCTCTGAAGTTGACATCATTGATGAAAACACACGCCGCGAACCGGAAAATGACTATGCCGTGTCCAAGTTGTCCGCCGAACTGGCAGCCCGGGCATGGAGCGCTGTCTCCCGCACCCCTACGGCGGTGATCCGGCTGGGTCAGGTGTACGGACCGGGGGATCCGTCCAGGAAAGCTATTCCAAGTTTCTGCCGGGCTGTGACCCAAAACAAACCGATCGTTATCCGCGGCACCGGGCAGGATGAACGCCAGCCCATTCACATTCAGGATATCCTCTCGGGCATTCTGGCCTGGATTGAACAGAAGGATACTCCGGCATTCGGACAATACCTGCTGGTGGGCAGCGAACGCGTGAGCATCCGGTCCATCGCGGAAACAGTCGCCTCGTTGGAGAATGGCTATACAGCCGGAATTCGTTTTGAGAATGCGGTAAAACCAGAGATCCGCCAGCAATTTGACAACTCCCTCACCCGCGCTGCCTTAAATTGGCAGCCGCGCATACCGCTGGCTGAAGGACTCAAAGACACTCTCCAGAGTATGAACCATGGCGCATGATGTGATCTTTTTCGACCTTGACGGAACGCTGCTCGATATCCGCCAGCGCTTCCACCAGTTGCATACTGATTGCCTTACACAATTGGATGGAACGCCTTTACCGCTCGACCTATACTGGCAACTGAAACAGGCGAAAACCAGCGAGGCTGACATATTAAAAGTCAACCACAATGAAGACCTGCTGCCGGCGTATGAAGCGATGCGTAAAGAGCGGATTGAAGCCGCCGGCTACCTGCAAATGGACGACTACTGGGACGGGATGACTTTTTACCTTGACAGCCTGGGGAGGAAATTTGACCTGGCAATAGTCACGTTACGCAATGACCCGTCCACCCTGGCATGGCAGGTGGAACACCTTGGATTAGACGATTTCTTCCCCGCCATCCTGTTCCCCGAGCCGGGTGACCAGTCATCAGTGCGGCATGAAACCAAGGTGGCCATGGTCCGGCGGCATTTTGGCGACCGGCCGTTATCCGGTTGGTTTATCGGCGACACGGAGGTGGATATCCTCGCCGGAAGGGCGCTCGGATTGAAGACCTGCGCCGTCACCTTCGGGCTGCGCAATGCGGAGGTCATGTCCGCCCTGCAGCCGGATTTTCTCGCCCAATCCACTGAAGATCTGTACGGTTTATTTGACCGCCTGCTCGCAGGCTAACCCACCGGTTGGTGAGCCTGTCGAACCACACGGTTGGTAAGCCTGTCGAACCACCGGTTGGTGTTAGACCTCAAAATCCCTGGTAAATGAATACCGAACCGGCGGTTTGTATATTTAACCCGATAGCCACAGCCAGTAGAAGTATCCCGAAGGCGATCACCGCCGAACGGGGCATCAGCGGCATATCCTGCCACCAGAGTTCAGTCTTTTTGCGTTGCGCCAGATAATCAAGCAAAAACGAAAAAGCCGCCGCAATAAATAACAGCGGGGATGCCGCTTGTGTTCCGATGGACGGTTGGACCAGCATGTTCTTCCAGACCACCATGGTTTGTTTGAAGGTAGTCACGGCGAATGGAACCATGGTGTAGGTAAACAGGACAAAAACCACAACCATGGAAACACCCTGCCAGACCCAGGAAAGGTTTTGAGGGCGCATCCGGGGAAATCTTTCATACAGAAGCCGCTCAATGATCAAATAAAGTCCATGGATCGTTCCCCACACGATCATCGCCAGTGAAGCGCCGTGCCAGAAACCGCTGGCCAGCATGGTGACAATCGGGGGAATAACCACCGCGAAACCGGGCCACAGGTTCATCTTGCCCATTTTCCGGCTGAGCGGGAAGTAGATCGTCTCCCGCAGCCAGGTGGACAGGGTGATATGCCAGCGGCTCCAGAACTCAGAGAAGTTTCGCGCGAAGAATGGCTGTAAAAAGTTTTCGCTCAATTCAAGGCCAAAAAGGCTGCTCAAACCGCGCACAATACCCGTGTACCCGGCAAAATCGTTGTAAACCAGCATGGTAAAGGCAAAAATCTGGACCCATCCAACACGATCAGCTTCCGCCAACCAGTCGGGTATAAAGAAATAAAGGATCCTCACGATCAACATCTTGCGGATCAACCCGACCAGGATCAATCCAAGTCCCCGCGAGAAATTGAAGGTTTCCACCGAGGCCAGCTTTGACAGCCTGTCAAAAAACGGACGCGGCTTTTCGATCGGGCCGGAGGTGATCTTGGGGAAATACGCCAGGTAGAGGGCGAAATCGACAAAGCCGGGCATGGTGGTCATCAGCCCGTTCCGGATATTCAAATGCAGGCTGATCAACTGCAAAATATAGAATGAGAACCCGACCGGCAGCAGCCATTTTTCGGTGACACCATTCACTTCCGGGAAAACCAGCCCGGCATAGCGGGAAGTCAAAAATTTCAGGGAAATAAAAACCGAGAGATTTACCAGGAGGGCAAGGACGAAATATGTGTCATACGCCTTCTTTGAAACATCAAACCTTCTGATAAACCAGTAATTACCGACCGTCAAAATAACCAGAGTCAACAGGAACCGGATGTCCAGCAACCCGTAGAAGATAAAGGATGTTACCAGCAGCCATAGTTTCCGTTTATCTGACGGAAGGATATGGTACACAAGCAACGCGATAATAAAAAAGCCAACAAACGGGAGGGATATAAGATCCATGCTATTTCACCGCTCCCGAATTTTGGATTTCTTCCATAATGTACCGGGTGAACTTTTCCGCCCCGGTGATGTTCAGGTGGTTGCGGTTGAACCAGTCCGTTTCCGTCACGATTGACGAAATTTCCCTCTGTGTCTGAATAAACGGAACTTCGTTTCGATCTGTAATCTCTTGCACAGGTTCGATGAATCGTTCCTTGTACGCCGCATCTCCGCCTTCGATCAAGTACGGGTAATACAGCGGATGTACGGCAAATTCAATAACAATGGGTTGTATTCCCCTGGTTTTAAATTTCGCCAGGGTTTCATCCAATGCCTGCGTATCCGCCGGATTGACCCGGTAATCCACCAGGGTGACTTCCTGGTCTTTTTCCTGAACCGGGTTGAATTCCGCCGTCTGGCGAATGCCGCGGCTGGTCAGCAGTTCGTCCCATTCCACCTGTTCTGTGAGGTAGGCAGTATCCGCGCTGCGAGGCAGGGAGGCAAAATACCAGGGCAGACGGAAATGGTTGAACAGGAAACCTTCAATTGACGGCGTACCCTCGTAGTGTGTGAATACCGGCATCTGCGCGATGGGTCTGGTTTTGGTGTAGATGCTGCTCAAATCCAATGGTGACAGGCCGATGACCACCACATCAACCGGATGCCAGCGGGTCAGCGTGGCGGCTACCGCTGTTGAAGCTTCCGTTTGCAGGCCGGCCAGCCCCATGTTGAAACAGGTATATTCGCGCCCGGTTGCCGCCTCAAGTCCTTGCTCAAACAGTACGGGGTCCAGTCCGGCGTCGATCATGGAACTGCCAATGAAAAGGCAGTTGATATCCTTTACCTGAAACAGGCGCTCGAATTTAACACCGATCTCAGGGTAATGCGACTCCACCGAAGGCGATGGAAACGGCAGCACCCTGATGATGAAATTGGATTGCAGCGCCAATTCAAAGACACTCAAAAATGCCAGCAGAAACAGCGCTGTCACCCCCAGGCTTTTCCATGAAGGCAATCCAAACCGTGATAGTTTTTTACGCAACACATCTAACATTGAATGAGGAGCCTTCCGGAAGGCATCCGGCGCAGACCGGACGCAGATTGGTTTATTTTAAGGTGTTTAATGGATTCCACAAGGCTGGTGAATGAGCCGGCTTAAGCCCGGCATGGCCGGGGAGGGATATCTGGATGAAGTATAATCATTTGCCTTGAAGAAATTGCCTGTCAAACGGATACACTTCGATCATGACCGACCCTAAACCTTCGATATTTGAACTTCACGATACCATACCCGCATCCGAATGGGATGCCATCGTCAGCTCCCGAACGGAACTGGCCGGTTTCGGTCAATCCTCCGCCTGGTCACGCATTCAAACCAGCTTCAACGGACGCAGGGTCCTCTATCTATCCGGCAGCGATGACGACCAGCCGGGGGACCGGTTTTTTGCCCAGTGTTTCGTCTCCACTGTCTCCCGCGGTTCAGGCGTCCGGAATCTCTTGCAGAAATCCCATATTCTGGCCGGTTCAACCCTTGAGGTGCTCGAAGGTCCCATCATCCGTTCGGATGACCCGGAGACTCAGATCCGGCTTTTCAACCGCTACCTTGACGCGATCGAATCCGTCTGCCGCCGGCAGAAGATCGATAGTGTAAAAAGCCCGGGATTCAATCACACCAACCCGATGAAGGACTCGGAATCCTTCAAGAAAATCCTGACCGATAAAGGGTACAGCGTGTCCAAATGGGGCACATACCTGCTTGACCTGTCACCGGAACTGGAAAAGATTTTCAGCCGCCTCGACCATCATGTGCGTGCCCGTATCCGCAAGGCGGATGAAAGCGGGGTCAGCATCAGCGAAATTCAAACCGAAGAGGATTTCCGCGAGAATTTCGTCAACGTGTTCAACCGCCTTCAGGTGATGAACGGCCGCCCGGAACGCCCCGATACCAGTTTCCTGGGGTTCTGGCAGGAGCGGAAGCCAGTCTGCTACCACCCCCTGATCGCGAAAGCCGCTGATGGCGAGATCATCGGGGTGCTGGGCAGCTACCGCTGCAACGGCGTCTCAATTGAGATCACCTCCGCCCTTCATCCCCGATGCTACTCCGAAAAACTTCCCGCGCAAGACCTGCTGCACTGGCATCAGATCAAGCTGGCAAAGGAAGACGGTTCCCGATATTTTGACTTCGCCGGCGTCAACCCCAACCCGACAAATTCCAAGGAAGCCGGGATCAAGAATTTCAAATCCAAGTGGGGCGGGCAATATGTTGAATTCCTGCGCTACGAAAAGTGCTTTAATCAAACCGATAAGACCCTCAGGCGTGTTTTTAAAAACTTTTTGCGGGAACCACTGGATTGATCCCGCGCGAATTTCACAAAATTCCAGAAAAGAATTAATCTGTCGATTATGCTGAAAAAAAGTGCCGCGCTATCCAAACATAGTGCTTTTATTGCCATCCGGTTTCTATCCGAGGTGATCTCTCGCGCCAGCGCGCTGATCACCTTCCCGATCATGGCCCAATACCTGGGAACCGAAGGGTATGGCGTCAACGCGCAAATTAACACGTTGATCTCTTTTCTCGTTCCCATCACCTCCCTTGGACTGGGCTTCGGGATCGTACGAACTTTGGCCGGCAATTCAGATCGCGCGTTCGTCTCTTCGCGGATACTCTCCACACTGGCTGTGGCACTGGTCACTTCCGGAGTGTGCGCGGGCATTGTTTTCGCCGCGGCTCCGCAGATCAATGACGCGTTCATCAAAGTACCGGGGGCGGAAAGTATCGTCCGCTGGTCGGCGCCTCTGATCATCCTGTCCAGCATTGAGATGCTGCTGAAAGATTATTACCGCGCCCGTCTGAGGATCGTAGCTTTTTCAGTGATCCAGATCATTCAGACTGTCTTGTATGTCGGCGCTGTAGCCTGGATACTGCTTTCAGGGTATGGATTGCTGGTGGTCATTCAAGCATGGGTGGCGATCAAGCTGGTTTTCGATATCATCTACCTGGCATACCTGATCCGTCAAAATGAACTGGCTTTCAGTTCTCCGCTGATCCCCCGGCCGGAATTAATGTCATTGATCCATTATGGTGTTCCCATCATGATCGCCGGTCTCGGCACCTGGTTTACCCAGGTGGGAGACCGATGGGTGATCGGCTACTATCTTGACGCAAGTCAGGTCGGAATCTACAACGCGGCATACACCTTCGCGGGCATCCTGTCTGCCCTCGGCTCCCCCTTCTGGTCACCGCTCTACCCGTTGATGGCGGCCGCCTATAATGAGAACAACTCTGAAAAGTTAAAGCACACCTGCCGGTTGTATATGAACCTCTTCTGTTCCATCGGGTTCCCGGCCTTTTTCGGGTTGACCGTGCTTTCCAATGACCTGCTCACCCGTTTCGGAACAGAGTCATTTTCGGCCAAACCCATGATCTTCCTCCTGATCGCTCTGGCCATTTTGCTTGATCAGGTGGCGACTCACGGGTATTACCTGGCGTACATCCTCAATCAGACCATCTTCCTGCGAAACCTGACCCTGGTCACCGCGGCAATCAATCTCCTGTTGAACGTTCTTCTGGTTCCGCAGATCGGGATACTTGGATCCGCGTTGGCCACATTCCTGGCGTACTTGTTCCTTGACCTGATCTTCATCTTCCGCATCCGGAAATATGACCTTAAACTCAGGGATGTGTATGATTTTGGTTTTCTTGGCAAAATTCTGGGCGCCTCCAGCATTATGGCAGTGGTCATCATCATTTTGAAACCTTTCTTTTCCTCTACTCTGCCCGGGCTTTTCGCGCTTGTGTTCATCGGTATGATCAGCTACGGGATCCCGGTCTTTTTCGGGATGCGGGGTGAAGTGCGCAATTTGATAAAGAATTTCAGGAGTTAAATTCCTTGGACGAAGAACACCTTTCACAGATCAAGAAAATATGGGATGACCGGGCGGAAGAGTATTCGTTCGATGTCCAATCGATCTACAAGGAAGCCGTCAAGCTGCAACTGCTTTTCGAAACCGTCAAACCGGGTGACAGATGCCTCGATGTGGGTTCCGCCAGTGGACTCTTCTCCCTCGCCATTGCCCGGCACGTGGATACGGTCTACGCGCTGGACCTTAGCGTAAAAATGGTCGAACTGCTGAGAGACAAGGTTCGCGAGAAAAACATCGAAAACCTGATCCCGGTGATGCAAAACGGGGAACATCTGAGTTTCAAGAACGCAAGCGTTGACGTCGTTTTCTGTTACGCAACACTCTCGCTTTTTCCGGATCCGGTTGGATTCTTCCGTGAGGTCGAGCGGGTGCTGGTTCCCGGCGGCACAGCCATTCTGGATGTTTCAAACACAAGAAACCTGGCGCAGGTCTACTGGAGCCGGTTCTATGTGAAAAACGGTTACATTCCCCAGAGCACGTTCACGTATCAGGATATTCAGACCATCTTCCGTGATCTGGGCTTTTCGGTTGTAAAAATGGCCCCTGTCGGTTTGCTGGACCAGTGGAAATACATCCCCGGCATTCACCGGCTGAAGTTCCTTGACCGGCTGGTTCATTCCTATAAGGGTTTAGAATTGGACCGGGATGCCCGCTGGAGCGCGCGTTTCCCGCAACTGGCCAACCACTGGTATTTTGTTATAAAAAAGAATTTATAGGGTACATATGTCCAAACGACTACTTGTGATCATTCCGGACCGTCTCGACGATCTGGTCCGCAAAGGTGAAATTACAGAACGCTATTACAACCCCGGCAACCTGTTTGACGAGATCTTGCTGGTAAAAACCATCGCCGATACAGCTGATGTGAAAGATGTGCAAAAAATGGCCGGCAACGCGAAGTTGACCATGGTCGACCTGCCCGCCCCTTCGTTCAAACAGTCACTGGGCTTTATGCCCTTCATGCTCGAAAGTTGGGTAAAGCAGGGTATTGATCTGGCAAGGGACTTCAAACCGCACCTCATCCGCGCGCATTCCAACCTGTCATCCGGGTACCTGGGGGCGAAGATCAAAAAGGCTCTGAATGTGCCGTTGATCGTCTCGCTGCATACCCAGCCTGACGTGGATATGCGCGGGTATACCCCGTGGTGGCCAACATGGGAACACCGCCTGGTATACGAACGCTACAAAGTGTTCGAGAACCTGACAAACAAGACGGTGGACTGGATGCTCCCCGTTTATGACGCCGGCATGGTGTACTGCAAAGACCACGGCGTGAAGCGCGCGGTCACCTGCTATAACGCCCTGAATCCCACCCACATCAGCCTCAAGGATGACTACACCCTGCACAACCCGGTGCGCATTCTGTGCGTCAACCGGCTGATCAAGGGGAAGAATCCCGATAACATCATCCGGGCATTGAAACATCTGCCGAATGTTGAATTGACCATCGTTGGCCAGGGTGAACTGGCGGAGTACGAGAAACAGGTGGCGGAAGAAGCCGGTGTATCAGACCGGGTGAAATTCATCCCTTCGGTGCCCAATGATGACCTGTGCGGCATGTATAAAGATTTTGATATTTATTCCTCCCATATCGAATGGTGGGGCATCGGCAAATCGACCATTGAGGCAATGCTTACAGGATTGCCTGTGGTATTGAACAAACGCGAAGGCGGGCCGGATCCGGTGGAATACACCCCTGATATCATCAAACTGGTCCCCAACACGCCCGAAGATTTCGCGGCCGCCTACCGCGCGCTGATCGAAGACCATCAGTCCCGTGAAACCCTGGGCCGCAACGCCCAACGTGCGGCGGAAGAACGCTGGTCACCGCGCCGGGCGGAAGCCCGTTTCGTGGAGATCTACCAGCAGGCCCTGGTGGAAGCGCACGGCGTGGATCTGAAAGACTGGCAGCCGGATTACCGCAGCCTGGCTGAGATCAATGCCTCAACGGGTGTCAAATGAATTTCGGCGGGGCGGATATATCCACCATCCTGATCGACCGCTGGGGGCGTACGTTCCCCCGCCCGATCTGGTCACGCTACAGCCGCATGGCGAAGGAACAGGGGTTTGACCGCCTGTACCTGTTGCTCTCTTTTGATTGCGACACACCTGAAGACGCGCAGGCTGCCGCGGTTCTGGATGAAAAACTGAAAACCCTCGGGATATGCCGCTCTTATGCCGTTCCCGGAACCATGCTGGAAACCAATCCGGATATCTACCGGGCGATCTTCTCGCGCGGCGCCGAATTCCTAAACCACGGGTATCTGCCCCACACACAGCTTCAGGAAGGCGTATACCGGTCAACCACGTTTTACGCGAAGATGGATACACGGGAAGTCATTAAGGACGTGGAAAATGGTCACCGGACCGTGCAATCCGTCATTGGGAAGAAACCGGCCGGGTTCCGTGCGCCGCACTTTGGGCGCGTTCCGCTTTCCATGCAGCGAGACGTCATCCGCCCGGTATTAAAAGAACTGGGCGAGTTCTATTCCACCCAGACATCGCCCATTGAATCAGTCAATCACGGGCCCATCTGGTGGGATCGCCATTGGCCTGAATTTCCCATGACCGGGCAATCCCGCGCGCCTTACTCACTGTTGGATTCCTACAGCTTTCTGCAAAGCCCTGAGGTTCGCAGGGTTACACCTGTGTACGGCGCGATGTTAAAAAAGGCGATCAAAGATTTCTCTAACTGGAGAACCCGCGGTCTGCTCAATATTTACGTTGACCCCTCCCACGTGGCAGATGATGCCGGATTTATGGAAGCCATGCAAATGGTTCACGATCTGCGTATACCGTCACTCACCTACACGCAGGCGCTGGAGATCGACGCGTCTGACACGGTGGTGGAATGAAACGTCTGCTGGCCGTCTCGTGGTGCATGCCACCCATCGTACTGCCGCGTTCCATTCAGGTTTCGCGTTTGCTGGCTGCCCTGGCCGAATTTGGCTGGCAGACAGATGTGGTCTGCGTTGATCCGTCATCGCTGCGTGAGGGTATTAACCTGGATGATTCCCTGAACCGGCCCGCCGGCGGAGGAGTCAAAAAATACCCGGTACCCAGCCTGGAAGATTGGGCGCCGGTGCGTGTTCTGAACCGGCTGTTCCCCGGGCTCGCTTTTCTGCCTGACCCGAAATGGATATGGAAAAATGCCGCCTGGCGGAAATTATGCGCCCTGTCTGAATCCAATGACTATGACGCGTTCATCAGTTTCGGTCAGCCCTGGACGGATCACCTGAGCGGGCTGCAATTCAATGTGGAACATGACATCCCATGGATCGCGCATTTCAGCGATCCCTGGGCAGACAGCATCTTCGTACGGTCGTCAAAATGGGTGATGAAGAACCGGCTGGAAATGGAAAAATCGGTCATCGGCTCGGCCGATGCTGTCGTATTTGTCTCTGATGAAACCGCCGAACTGGTGATGAAGAAATATCCGGCAGAATGGCGCGCGAAAACTCATGTCATCGCGCACGGGTTTGAACCTGAAGAACAAACCGGCAAAATAGGTAAACTTGAGCCCGGCGATCCGGTGGAATTTGTCTACACTGGCAATTTCTACGGAAGCCGCACACCGGACACGCTCCTGGAAGCCGCCGCCCGTTTGCAAAAAGATGGGGATATTGCCAGCCGGTTCAAGATCCGCTTTGTAGGCCCGATCCTCGACGGATACCCGGAAAGAACCACCCGCATGGGGTTGGGCGATACGGTTATATTTGAGGGAACAGTAACGCACGCGGACAGTCAGGCATTCTGCCGACAGGCTGACGTGCTGCTGGTGATCGACGCGCCGTCGGAAACGCCCAGTGTATTCCTGCCCAGCAAACTGGTGGACTACCTGGCGTTTAACAAACCGGTGCTGGGCATCACACCGCTGCAGGGCGCCTCCGCTGACCTGATCAGGCGGCTGGGCTGCCCGGTGGTGGACCCGAAAGACGTTGACGGGATCACCCGCGAGGTCGCCGGATTCATCACAGCGGCGAAGGACCGCCCTCTTCCCCTGCCGGCCACGTTCCATCAGACGGCAAAAGAATACGAGATCAGCTGCGCGGCATCAAAATTGAATGACCTGTTGACTTCTCTCGCCGGTTAGAACAACTCTACGGGCATTGAAGTTCAGTTTTTACTTTTTCCGAGAATTCGCGTGCTTCGGCACCGCCCTGTTGAACCGCCGGTTCCAGGCGGGCCCAGTCAGCGCACAGGCTTTTCTCCATGTTGTCTGTCAACGCGTCGGCTTTCACGGTTAATTCATAGGCGGTCTTCCAGTCGCCGCTGCGGGCGTAACCGGTGATGAAGGGCTCATATTCCATACCCACAGCCGGTGTAAAGCCCTTTGACGCGGCTTCGGCACCCAGGCTGGCTACGGTATCCCATTCTTCAAACTGGGCGGCCAGGTCAGCCTTCTGGTAGTAATAACACCAGTCATGCTCCGGTTCTGGCCCGAATATGCCGGCGGGAGTTACCCGCGGATCGCTATTCTCTTTGAGTATCTGGTCCAGGTTCGAAATCTGCGCCAGCTTTGCTTCCATGGAACTCAGGAAGGGTGAAAATTCATCCTCCGGTTTCAGGATGCGCACGCAGGCTTCCCCGGCTTTGTAATTCGGTACAATCCCGTTGGAGGTCGAGCCGGTAAATTTCAAGTTGCGGATCGAATACTTCACCGGAAGGTCGGGAATGAAATCCGGAATGTCGTTGCCATAGGCACGCATGGAGCTGAAGAACCAGTAGGGCAAGTGCTGGGCGTTCATATCCGGCGCGTAGATGGCATTCATGGCATAACTGACCGAATAATCGGCGATCAGGCCAAATGGCATTTTTGTGCCGAATAGCGCGGTGCCCGGTTTCATCGCCGGAACGCGCCAGTAGAATTGCCAGTAATATTCCCGCTGGATCTCCCAGTTCAACCGGTAGCGGTTGACTTCACGTATTTGTGACGAGATGGACAGCGCCAGCAGTAAGCCGAGGACAGCGGATTTCTGCAATTGTTTATACCCGAGCCGTGAAACCAGTGTGATGACGAGCATAGTTATGCCGATCATGGGTCCCAGCGAGAAACGGTCTGACCACTGCCCCACGATGATCTGCCGGTCTGTGATCCACACCGGCAAACCTCCAGCCATCAATGCGATCACTCCCAGCAGAAGCCAGTCGATCAGGAACTGGCGGTCATCCGAGTTATCATCGGCTCCCGCCCCGCTGCGTGACAGAACTACAGCCGCTCCCACGGCTGCGAAGCCGCCCATGATCCATCCGAACCATGCCGCTTTGGAAGCCAGATCGATCTGACTGGATTGGATGGTATTGCTCCAGGCAAAGATCAACAGGTACAGGAAATCCTGAAGGATGTTTTGCGCGAGGTGGATGACCAACCCGGCGGGATCCTTTTTGAACAACGCGAGGTTGATCACCCCGTTGGGATCGTCAGCCCCGGGGACGGGTTTGAAGATCATGAAACGCCACGCGATAAACCCGGCCAGCGGAATGACATACGGAAGCCACCACTGAATGACCTGTAACAAGCGTTTCCGGCGGTCTGGAACATCACCACGGAACAGAACCCATAAGAGGTACGGCCGGATGATCTCAAGCCCGACAAAATACTCGATGGTCATCATCTGTGCGAATGACGCTACAGCCGCCAGCAGGGTCAATGGAACATACCACCGGCGGTGGCGGACAGAGAGAACGGTCAATATAAGAGACGCGCTGAACAGGGCAAGCGCGGCAAAATGCCGGCTGTAGGTGACGGCGATCGTCTGTTGGAAGAACGCGGGGAATACCGCCAACAGCAGCGCCAGCCAGCCGGTTTCATAACGGCGGCGCGGCCAGACCTGAAGGAACGTCCACCACAGGCCCAGCAGCGAGAGATAACGCAGAACAAGGTTGAAACCCTGCCAGAGGATGGGATTGTCACCGAACAACGGAAAGAACACCAGGTATACCCAGATCGTCGTCGGCCGGTCATAAATAAAATAATAGAGAAATTCCACCGGTGAATTCAAGTGGTAAAGAAAAATATCTTCCCAGTCATCCCAGTAGAACCCGAGTGACCCGATCTGAAGGCCGTACACCAGCACCATGACGGCCGCCAGCAGCGCCGGGAATACCCACGGCTTTAGAAGCCACTCGGTGAAACGCTCTTTCCAGGTATCGGGCTTCATGGTTGGCTCTCTTTCGCGGCTTCATCACACTGCAATGCCGTGTTGGCTTTTTGAGTCCATTCGCCTGACACGTTCGCCGGCGAGTTCTTCCACAGATGGCAGAAGAAGAGAGTCTGGTCTTTATCCATTTCCTGCGCTTTTAATGCAACAGTAAGGGCTTTTTCCGGTTGATCGATATGTTGATACGCCTGCAATACTGGCACGTATTCCAGGGCGGATTTCGGATAGAGTCCGCCGGTTTCGGCTTCTTCATACAGGCGAACCGCTTCAGGCCAGTTCTGTTCCTGGCGGGCGCTGTCAATTTTCTGGTAGGTGTAGCACCAGCCGCGCTCCGGCTCTGGGCCGAAAATCGATACTGGCGGCGTGGATGCCGTTTGAGGATGGAGATCGATCAGCTCCGGTTTTGCCAGCTTGAATAACAGCCCGTCATCATTTGACAGGCCTGCCCGGGAATGGTCCTCAGGAGTGATGATGTGCAGGCAGCTTGTGCCATAAGAATACTCCGCCACCAACACCTTATCCGTGGTGCCTTTGAAATGGGCGGTCAGGTAGCGGTAATCAAAACTGTTGCCCGGTTTTAACGCGGGGACAAGATCGCCGGTCATACCACCAGCGCGGAAATACCACAGGGGTGAATCATAGGATTTCCCGCCCTGGTCATAGATCGCGTTCAGGGCGAAGCCAATATGCAGGTCATTGACCAGCGCGAAGGGCATTCCCGGGCCGACAACAGCCGTCCCCGGTTGGATGGCCGGCGCGCGCCAGGCGAGCTGCCAGTAATAGTCGTTTTGCGTGTCACGGCTCAGCCGGTACTTGTTGACCGTCTGCATCTGGCTGGACAGGGCAAAAGCAAAAAGGACCCCGAGCAGGATAGCCTGCTGCAACCGCCTCCGTGAAAACCAGCGGACGGTACCCAACAGTAACAGGACCGTCCCAAACATTGGCCCCAGAACAAACCGGTCCGCCCACGGGCCGCCAATGGACTGCCGTCCTGTTATCCATACCGGAATACCGCCGGCCAATACACCCACCAGTCCGATGAGGATCACGTCACGGCAGAAGTGGTCAGGTTTTTCTTCGTCACCTTCATCCCCGCCCTGAGATTTGATCAACAGCCAGGCGCTGATAAGGGTGATCAATCCAGCCGCCGCCCATGAAAGCCAGTTGGCTTTGGCGCGCAGTTCAAAGATACCGGGTTCCAACGGCGCGAGCCAGTTGTCAACGGTCATATGCACCATATCCTGCAAAACCAGGTTGGCGAACTTGATGATCTCCCCCACAGGGTTTTCTGTGATCCGCTGTAGCAGCACGGGCGCGTTGGCTTCCGGGTTGGGTGACACCAGCGGATACCAGACAAACCGGTATACGCCAAAAATAATCAGTACGGTCACATACGGCAGCCATTGCACCAGCAGTGTCTTTAAAGATCTTTTCCGGTCTTCACTCCGCTGTCTCAGCCGTATCCACAGGAAGAGCGGACGCAGCAGTTCCAGCCCGAAGAAGTATTCCAGGGTGATCAATTGCAGCAGTGACGCGAACGCCCCGGTGACCGTCAGCAGCCACCACCGGCGTTTGTCGTCCAATGCCAGCAGATTCAGGCCCAGCGAGGCAGCGAACAGGGCGATACAGGCGAAATGGCGTACGTAGGTCAACGCCACGGAATGCTGGGTGAACGCGGGGTAGACAGCCAGCAGCAGGCACACCCAGCCGATTTCAAAGGAGCGTTTGGGCCATACCAGCCGCAGCGCCCACCAGAACCCTACCAGACCTGCCCAGCGCAGCAGAATGTTGACCACCTGCCAGGCTATGGGGTTCATACCGATCAGAGGTGAAAACATCAGGTAGATCCAGCTTGTCAGCGGGCGGGCGTATAGGAAGTAATCCCAGTAGGCTTTGGGATCATTGAAATGCTCCAGGTAGATGATCTCCCAGTCATCCCAGTACAATCCCATGCGGAAAAGCTGGTATCCATAGGTAATGAAGACTACCCCGAGCAGAGTGAGCGGGATCAGCCAGCGGTTATTTTTAGATCGGTCAGTGAATTTCATGCGGCACAATTATACATGCATCACAATTCTGCCCGTAATGCCAACGCCGGGCGGCCTGATCCGGAGCTTTTATAGTAAACTATCCGTTCGTGGTTTCGCACATTCCGGTAATTAAGGTTTGATTGTATGCAGGAAAATGGATCTAAACCGGCCTCCAGCCTTCTGGATAAGATACTGGACCGGTTATCAATGAACGCGTTGAAACGGTTTGCCAGTTTTTACAGGGGGCATCTGATTCATCTGGTCATTGAAGAATACATCCAGTGGTTCTTCCGTTTTCTGCCCGGCTTCCTGGGACTGATGGTCCGGGGAACCGTGTACCGCCTGCTTCTGGTCAAGTGCGCGTCATTCCCCAAATTTTATCCCGGTGTGTTTTTGACTCATACCTACGGCATAAAAGCCGGCAGGGATTTCGGCATTAATACCGGCACTTTGATCGACGCCCGCGGCGGTTTGACGATCGGTGACGGCGTCTTGATCGGCCCGCATGTGACCATTGTCACGTCACATCACCAGCACGCAGACCCGGATGTGTATATGACGACAGTCAATCATGTCTTGCTGCCTGTGACAATCGAAGATGATGTATGGATCGGCGCGAACGCGGTTATACGGGGCGGCATCACTATCCACAAGGGCGCGGTCATCGCGGCCGGCGCCGTGGTGACCCATGATGTGGAATCCTACAAGATCGTCGGCGGTGTTCCAGCCCGCGAAATTGGCGACCGGCGGACAAAGAACGCGCCGGTGGAATACTGAGCGCATTAATTTGCCGCAAAAGGCTCACCGTTACTAACGGGTAATCAAGCCTGTTCATTTCTTCGCAATAGAAAGCGCATCCTTTTCCTGATGACAAAAACCTGGCTGTCCAATCCGCTCACGTATGGGCTTGACCTTGATGATCCCCGGACAGCTCGTATCCGTCAACAGGTGGTGCTGGGCAATGGATTCTTGCGCCGGGTGTACCTGGAATGGTACGCAGACCTGAAGAGTGCCGTCAAAGACATGAACGGGGAGATGGTGGAGATCGGTTCTGCCGGCGGTTTTTTGGACAGTCTCATTCCCGGACTGCACACCTCGGATATCTTTTTTCATCCCGATTCACACATCGCGCTCGACGCGCAGCACCTGCCCTTCGCGGACGGCTCGCTGAAAGCGGTTTTCATGACAAATGTGATGCACCACATTCCGGATAACCGTCTTTTCTTTGCCGAAGCGGCCCGTTGCACCCGTAAAGGCGGCTGTATCGCCATGATCGAACCCTGGTGCACGCCGTGGTCTACCTTTGTCTATAATGTGCTTCATCACGAACCGTTTGATCCCCGGGTGAAAAGCTGGGAACTCGATTACCGCGGACCGCTCACCACCGCCAACGATGCCCTCCCGTGGATCATCTTTGGCCGCGACCGGGCGCAATTTGAAGCGGAGTTTCCCGAGTGGAAGATCGTCACCATCAAGCTGACCATGCCCTTCCGCTACCTGGTGAGCGGCGGCGTGTCATTGCGTCAATTAATGCCCGAGTGGAGTTTCCCAATCTGGGTGTTCTTTGAAAAGCTGCTGACACCGCTGGAAAAACTGCTGGCGATGTTCGCGTTCATTAAACTAGAAAGACAATGAAAAAAACTCAAAAAAAAATTCTTACAACAAATCCCGGCCGCTGGATCGCGATCGTGCTGGCTGCCGTTCTGGGATTTTCAGCTGGCTTTATCTCCCCTCTCCGGATCGGGCTCTCTCTTCAAAATGACCTGATCCTTCCATTGCTTACCCTGACCGCCATCCTCTGGCTAATGTGGCGGCTTCCCCGTCCGTGGGACGAAATCGCGTCCATCGTGGTGACTCTCTTTGCTTTTTCCGCCGTTTTGGCGGCCCTCTGGCGTATGGGTACACACGGTATCTACGATGTTTTCGGGGTGATACCCTGGTTTGACAGCGCCGGGTACTATTCCGAATCGCTCCGGTTGCTGGATGGGGGAATCTTTTCGCAGATCTCCGCGCGCCGGCCGATTTTTCCGGCGTTCTTTTCAACGCTGCTGCTGGTCACCGGCAGGAACCTGCGTCTCTCCGTTATGATCATTACGCTGATCTCGGCTGTTTCCGTCTGGCTTTTGGCCCGTGAGATCAAAAGATCCGAAAAGAACACTCTCCTGCCGGCAGTGTTAACGGTGTTGCTGTTCTTCTATTACCGCAAATTCAACGGGGCTGTTCTCTCCGATACGCTTGGTTTCGCACTGGGCGTGTTAAGTTTGACTTTGTTATGGAACGCGGTATCCCGTAAAAACCTTATAGCCGCTCTGGCCGGGCTTTTCTGTCTGACCGTGGGTCAAAGCGCCCGTCCGGGAGCGGTTTTCACCCTGCCGGTGCTTTTCCTATGGATCATTTTCTTTTTCAGATCCAATGAAACGTTCTGGAAACGCGGCCTGCTGGCCGGACTTGCCCTGATAGCCGGTATCCTGGTCAATACAATACTGACTGCGGTTCTGGCGCCCGGCATTGCCGCCTCGTATTCCAATTTCGCGAACCTGATCTACAGTCTGGTCAACGGCGGCACCGGCTGGCATGCCGTCTATGTGGACCATCCGGAATTTTTTGTGGGCAACAACGAAGGGTACGCGGCTCAGGAGATATACAAGATTTCCTGGCAGATATTCCTGTCCAATCCGTTGAACACGGTGACAGCCTGCTGGCATGCCGTGACCGCGCTCTTCTCCGCCGCCCCGTATTCGGCGTTCAATTACCTTGACTCTTCGACTACTCCGCGTGAAATCACACTCGCGGGTGCGCCGCTGGAATTCACACTGCGCTGGATAGCCAACGGTCTATTGATCGCGTTACTACCTGTCGCTTTGGTTTTCCGGCGGAATACGAAGTTGACCCTTCTACTGGCGCTGAACCTCGGTGTGCTGTTCAGCCTGCCTTTCGCCGCTCCCTGGGAAGTGGAGAATATGCGCGCCTATGCCGTGTCCATCGCCGGCATGGCGCTCGCTGTTGGCTATGTGGTATTGATCCTCATTGACCAAATACGTAAGAAATCTATTAGCGACATTTCCTCGGATTCGCCGGTTGTGGCATACAGGTTGACCGCGCTGTTGGTCACCGGATTGCTGATCATTCCGCTTGCCATCCGTGGTTTCGCGCGTGTTCCGGAAACACCGGCAGCCGCCTGCCCCTCCGGGCAGGAAACGTTCCTCACCCGGATTGACGCCGGTTCCACCATACAGGTGGGGAAGACGTCTGACCCGTATTCCATTCCATACGGACGCTACCTGAAAGACCTTGATCAGTTCCCCGACGCGCTTGTAGGGCAGGGTTTGAAAGCCATCCCCGAAGGATATGTCATCTCACAGCAAAATGACGCCCTGCACGCGGGCAACGCGTTCTGGTTGACCGGTCCCGAGGACGTCATGCGACCCACCGGCAAACAGGCAGTCTACTGCGGCCGGTTCAAGCCGGTATCCGATAGTTTCCAGGTATTCTTCGCGGAGAGCGTGATCGAGCCTTAATTGGCTGAACAGGCTTTGACGTCAATCAGCTTGCGGAAGTCGTGCCGCCAGTCTTCTACTTCCTTGACGACGGTAACGCAAGGGTCGTCGAACTTCTTCTGGATCGCCGGTGGGATCTCGTCCCAGGAAACCTGGTCAAAATAGGCGTAACTGTAACCACCCGCGTTCAGGCTGTACGGATCCGGCGAGGCGGCGATCTTTTCCCACTCCGGTTTGGATTTATACCAGGTGTAATTGGCATTGGAACCGCGGGCAAACAGGGTGGCCGACCGTGAGACGATGGGGTCAAAGACCAGCACGCCCTGTTCCAGTTTGTTCCAGTAATCGCGTTCCATCTGCACATCCAGATCGGTGATGAAGTACGAATACACCGGTCTCTGGATGGCCGGAAGCTGTACCCCGGCCAGAATGATCCCGCCGAACATGATCACACCACTTATAACGGCAGCCAGCGTTTTAAGTGTGTCACCGCGGCGTGAGACGTACATCCACACTAGCGGGATGAAGAAGAACAACGATGTTCCGGCAAACTGGTATAACCGCGAGGTGTTGCGTACACCGGTTGACCCGGCGAATTCCACAATGATCATCGACAGGCTGAGAACGGCGGAACACACGAGAACCGCTTCATACCATCGTGACGCGCGCAGGGCTTTCAAACCAAACACAACCAGCAGCGGGAATACCAGAAGCGCGGGTCCCAGTTCCAACAGGGCGACGATCAACTGCCCCGGTTTGAGCAGTGACAGCACACCCAGATGTGACGATACGATCTCCGGCGGCCATATCAACTTAAATCCGACAGTCTGATACGAAACCGCGTCAGGGTCAATCACTCCGGCGGCAATATCTTTCAACGCGCCGCCCTGCAAAAATCCAACCAGGCATCCGGCAGCCACCACGCCGGTCCAGATCCACAGATCGCGGGGCAGTATCAGGCTCCGGTTCTGGATGATCTTGATCAGCAGGAAAATCCCCATTCCGCCAGCCAGCAAAACCGTGCCGGTTTCGCTGATCAACAGGCTGGCGGCCAGCAGGACCACGGTAACCGCCGCGCCTTTCCAGCCGCGCCAGCGGTTGAAGGTCATCAATAGCAACAGGTTGATGGCCAGATTGATCGATCCATTGGGTCCGTGATTCATAAAGCCGGGAGCCACAATTCCGTTGGCAAAGCCGAACGGATACCCGATGGGACCGGCCCCCTCGATCCCCCAGTTACGGTTGACGGCTTCAAGCAGGGTGGCGCCGGTCAACCGGCCGCTGCCGATCAACTCCATGCCCTGCCCCAGCCAGTTGATGGCGGCTTCGGGCAAAAGCAAAATGATCCAGCGGGTACCCATACCAAAGGCGGCCATCAACGCGCCGGCCAATCCGCCGAGTTTACTGAAGGTCAGGCGTGCCACCCACAGGTAGGTCAACACGATCATCAGGCCGAAGGACAGCCCGCGCGCCAGGTCAAGCGCGTTCCAGGGATACAGATTCCCCAGGCGCATGATCTGCGCGGAAAAGAGCATCAGGAAATAATGGTAGCCGTATGGCACCTGCGGATCGAGCGGAAAATGCGGCGGCAGGTCGCCGGCGGCCATCATGGATAATGTTGGCAGATGGGCGTAGTCATCATAGATCGCCAATCCGCGAGACATGGCAAAGAATACCCAGGTGGTAAATGCCAGGCTGACGAGCTGCCACCAGGGGACGGATGTCTTGATCCACTCCACGGGTTTGTGGCCGAATGAGAAGAGGATGGCTATTCCCAGGGTCAAAGCGGAAGCCAGCCAGAATGAAGGCACAGCCGGGAGGAAGAGGGTCAACAGGTTAGCCAGCCAGGTTTCCACGACCAATCCGAGGGCGATTCCCGCCATCCACTGTTCACGTTCGGGCAGCCGGAAAGCGAAACGGGCAATGCCATACCCGCCGATCAGCCAGAGCAGGCACCATAATCCGGTGGGAAGAATTTCCTGAAGTAGTCGCAGCATAGGTTAATGCTCTCTCGGGGGGTTACAGCCCGGCAGTTACCCGGATCTGGGTGACGCAGTCTACCTGCGGATCGCCGGTCCTAAATTCGGGCAATACCCGGCTCTCAATGGACGCCCAGGCGTCTGGATTGCGTTCAAAGATATGTATATCGGTTTTGGGGAAACGCTCTTCAAAAAGCCCGTGGTATGCCGGCAACCGCCAGCGGTTCAGATGACTGGTGGGATTCAGCCACGCGGCCCAGGTTTTCTCTGTGTACGTCAGCATTTCAAATGGGTACTTGAAAAAATGGTCGCGCAGGTCGATATAATGCAGGTGTGTTCCACCGGCAGCCGTGAGACGGATCAACGCGTCCAGAATACCCGCGGGATCGGTGAGATGCTCAAAAACGGAGGTACTTAACACGATATCCGATTTATGGATCATCGGGTCGCCCGCCAGCTCGCGGATGTCACCCTGCAGCAGGGTGATCCATTCATCTTTAGGCAGGGTCTTCCCCATACTGTGTGACAGGTATTTCTCAAATTCAGGGAGCAGCAGTGCGTTGGATTTTTCGTCGGGCCGGTGGGCGTATTCGCACAGTGTGACATGGTCCGCGCCCAGCTTCAACAGGTTGCAGGCCAGCGCGAATCGTCCGCCATAGCCAAACACAAACACCCGTTTGCCTTTAAGTGTCACACCGGCCGCCGCGAGGTCGCGCTCATAACGGGCCGCGGCTTCCTCCGGCGCGCGGGTTTCAAGTCCCGGGCGGATGATCATACCCCGCATCAGCAAAGCACGGGTGATCTTTTCCGGCAGAAAATGGCGGATCACCCGCGGGAATACGTACGCGGGTTTCATCACTTCACCTGCAGGTTTCGGGCAACACCCTGCCGCCGTCCGGTGCGTAAGGATACCGGATTGGTGGGAACGGATTGCACGTCAAGTGTCAATGCCTGGATCAGCATCTGGAAGCCCAGGATCAACGGCAGCGAGGCGACCATCACCGTACCGGCTGTAGCCGGTATTCCTGTGACAATGGACTGGCGCCACCACACCGCGCCCCAGATAATGCCAAACCATGACATGATCGACCCGAGGGTCATAAAGATCGTGCCGACGGAGAAATTCAACACAAAGTATTGCAGCCAGATCCGGCGGTAGTAACGTGAAAGCAGCAACCCCGGGAAGGTGGTGATCACTTTGAATACGGATAAAGAACTTGGCTCACCCGCATAGATAGCCGGCATGGGGACTTCTTCCGCCACGGCGCGGGTAATATTCAATTCAACCAGCAGGCTGGTTTCAAAAAAGTAGCGGGGATGCAGGTATTTTTTATCCAACCGGCGGTACACATCCGCGTCAACCGCCAGGTAGCCGTTGTTCGGGTCAAACACATTCCAGTAGCCGCTGCCAACCTTGGTCAGGAAAGACCAGAACAGGTTGCCCATACGGCGGTGGAAGGGCATGCGCGAGATGGATTCCAACCGGCCGAAACGGTTGCCTTTGACAAAGTCGGCTTGCCCGTTGACGATCGGCTCAAGCAGCTCCGGCAGGAACGCCGGATCCATCTGTCCGTCGCCGTCCATTTTGATCAGCACGGTGGCTCCCAGCTCCACGGCCCGGTCAAACCCGGTCAGCGTGGCGCCGCCCACACCTTTATTTACGTCATGGCGTACCAGTTCCACACGCGGATTGGCCAATGCCGTTACACGGTCAGCCAGGTCATCCGGGCTCTTATCATCCACCACAACGATCTTCCAGATCCACTCCGGAATGCCGTTAACAACCGCTTCAATATGCCCGGCAACACGGTACGCCGGGATCACGACACAAAGTTTTTCTTCCTGGGCTTTCAAAATATCTTCAAAGTTCATGGGAGCGGATCACACTGTGTTGATGGATTTCCGGAGGCGTACGCAAACGTATCCGGCTGACTGTATCCTACCACAAGCCTGACATCTATATACCCTGTTTTCCGGCAGCCATACACAATGACATCTGAGGCATGCCGAAAACCATCCGGTGATTGCGCGATGGTCAAAACCATCTGCTGCTCTCCATACGGGCCGACCATCATAAAGCCCAGATGGGCGTCAGGTTTGGGTTTATACGCCGCCCAGCCGCTGCCGGGTTCACCACCGCCGGCTTTATACCAGCGTGGGTACAGCGCGCGTCCCACCATGCGTACGGCCAACGGCTGTTCCATAAATTGTTGTGTGGAACCGATCGCCTGATCCAGTAGTGGAGATTCTTCAGCCGCGCCGGCAGCCTGCATTTGCGCTTCCGGTGAGTAACGCGGCGGGGCGATCCACTCCGCCAGGGGCAGCAGCATCCCGGCCAACAATATGGCAACCGCTGAAGCGGTTATCCAGGCCGGAGAAACGATCCGCCGTGGCGGCAATTCGCGGGTGTTCTTCTCCCGCGGCCGCAATGACAACCCGGACGCGGCAAACACCCACACGCAGATTTCGGCAAAACCCAGGGCAAAATAGAAATATCCCACCCAGTCAACCGGTTGAATGAACCGCCAGCCGGATATGCGCCCCAGGGCGCTGCTCAGCGAATACGCGATCTGCAGCGCCAGTGGCAGCAAACCTGCCCACTGCCATTTCGCCCAGGCTGAACCGATACCGATGGAGATCAATAGCAGATTGATGACCAGTAAAACCCATTGCCAGCCGGATATGCCATTAATGCCATCCAGCCAGAACAGGGTGGAAACCTGAAAATTATCGTGGTAATCCACAAAGGATGCCCGCAGTGGCAGAACTTCCAATGTGGCCAGTTCGTTGTTCATGAAATGCGCGCTGACAAACCCCGCCACGTCAAGCGGATGCGCCATTGTATACTGCCAGATATGGTCACTGACCGCTCTCGATGTATTTTTAAGGTGTGTATTCTGTGCTTCTTCCACCGATCCCGCGTACCGCCCGGCCATAATGGCAGCCTGCGAAGGCTGGTCAAGCGCGAAATCGCCGGTGAGCACACCATTCCGGATCACCCAGGGGGATAAAGCCAGTACCATACCCAGGGTAAAAAAGGCAGCCTCTTTGAGAATATCCTTCCAGTTGATCTTCCGCTGCAAGAACAGGAATAACAGGACAACCGGGAAGAAAAGAAGCGCCTGCGACCGCAACAAGGTCAAAATCCCCAGAAAGCCGCCGATGAGAACCGCACGAACAGGCCGGATCTCTGTTTTTCGCAGCCAGCGGAACACCGCCAGGCAGAACAGGCAAATACCCAACCCGGTCATGGAATCGGTCATCAGCATTTTTGAATGACTGACTTCCGTCAGGGGCGTCGCCGCGATGGCGTTCAATTCACGGAAAATCGCCATCAGGCCGGCTGCCAGTCCGGCTTCACGGCTGTGCATGGAACGTCCCAACCAGTAAAGCGCCGCCGGGAAGACAGCGAGTACAAGAGTCTGCAGGGTGATCAGATCCGTGTAATTCTGACCTTCCATACCATGCAGAACAGCCAGGAACAGTATATACAACGGCCGGGTGACGATCTTGCCGTTCAGGAACCCTTCACCTACCAGCACGGATTGCGCGGCGTAATCGTAAAATCCGGCGTCCGAATACGGGTAGATATCAAATGACGGCGCGCGTGCGGCAGGGAAGAAGAAACTGCGCGGGATCGGCTGCGTTAACCACAGGAGAAGGGCGAGAAGAAACAACCCGGTGCCGATGATCCAGTCAAGGCGCTTCTGGTATGAACGGATCACCGGAAAGGTGACCAGTATCGTCAACAGAAATAGACCGGCGCCCAGCGCCAGCCATACCTGCCAGGCAAGAAGCGGCACCCCGGGATTTCCCCAGAAGAAAATATCGGGCTTAATTCCCCAACCGGTGATTGCCATGACAACAGCGAAAGCCAGAAAAACCACGGCGACAACCGCGGTAGCAGTAAATGCCGGTTTGAAACGCATAAGAAACGCAGAATTCCAGCCGTAACACTGGTACCACAACCAGACCAGAAACTGGAACCCGAGCGCGATCATCCACGTGAGAAATGGTAGGAACCGGAGGTACAGCGGATTCGCGGGACCGTCCACCCCGGAGCGCAGATACACGAGGTAAGCCCAGGCCGCCAGGCTGACCACAATGGCCAATCCTTCGATCCACAGGAAGTTGTTGTCTTCCCGCCAGCGTTCTTCAAAAATATCACGGATGGGGCTTTTGTCAGCCGCAGAGATGAAGGCGGCTGCCGCGAAAAACAACCCGGGAATAAGTATGCCCAGAACCAGCGCCAGCCGGGCCAGGCTCAAGCCGAAGATCAGGCTGTTTTTCGGGTCACCTGGTAGGGAGACTGTCCAGAATATGACCGCCAGTGATTGGATGAAAAGAAAAGCAAAAAAACAAAACCAGGGAAGATTCTTGATCCCCGTACGTTGATCAGGCTCCATATCGTTCATGATCAATTCTCGCGTGGAACTAACAGTTGAACTCCGACCTCATCATAGGTTACTTTGGCTTTATAGTATTTTAGCAAAGGCCGGGAGACCCAGTATACCCAGGCGTTGTTTTCTTCCCCGAAATTCCGGGTGTCTTCATCCGCCAGTGATTTCCGGATGGGTTCTGATACGATCATGGAAAAACGGTGGTTTTCCAGGTCTTTGTAAAACTCGTCAAAATACACCTGGTTGCCGCTAAGCGCCTGGTCCATTACCAGTTTTTTTTCGTAATCCGCCACCAGTGGAACATCTTTGACATAACCAAAGGTCAACAACTGGCGCTGATCCATAAACAGCACCTCCCCCTGTAATTTCGCCTGCTGTACTTCGGCGTTCAATTTTCTCAGAGAGGATTCAACAAAATACTGACCCGGGACGTTATACGGTTCACCGTACTGGATCATGGAGGTGGTGGGAAATACCGCCGCGATGCACAACGCGGCCAATACGCTTTTTACTTTCAGGTCATACAGTCCGGGAAGTCCGCGGTCAAGCCAGTCGCGGAGGATCCACGCGGAGAGCAATGCCAGTGTCACCCAGAGCATGTCCAGGTTGTGGAGGTTGCTACCGCCGCCGATCTTCGCACTGACGATCAACCCTGCTACTGAAAATCCGCCAACAATGACCCCGAGGGCTGATTTCTGCATCCAGTTCGGTTTCCAGATACCCCGGATCACCATCACGGTAATCCACAGGATGACCGGCCCGGCTACCCACAGATAGCCAAGCAGTATACCGGGCGCGTATGTCGGGTTGGGAAGCAGCCGCTCCCATAACATGGGCTGCTTAAAATTGAAGGAACTGGCCAGCGCGACTTTCATCGAGCCTTCCGCCGCGACCATACCGGTGGAAAAACGGGAGACGATCATCGGGATGATCTCGGCCCCTGCCAGGCCGGAGAGTCCCAGCACCACCGGGCGGATCAATTCCTTCCAGCGGCCGTTCTTGAAGGATGGGTTTTCAAGCACGATAAGGGTTAACATACCGGCCCACAAGCCCGGTGCGTACATCCACGTCCAACGGGATATGCGCGCGTAATATGAAGCCACTGCCACCAAAAGAATGGCCAATGCCAGGTTCTTCTGACGGACACCGATCACCACCGCGATGGCACAAATCACCAGAGGCGGGTAAATGGGACCCTGGCTCAGGAAGAGAAATACCCACAGGGCGATACCAACCTGCCAGACCCACTCCTTCTTGAATGTGGATGCCCGCAGCACAGATGACAACCCCAGCAGAGACGGCGGGAGCACCCAGATCAGCACATTCCACAACCGCATCCCCTGTATACCAATGCCGGGAATGGCAAATGGGATGGCCCACAGCAGTTGACGTCCGGCTTCCAGAAAAGGAACCACAGCCTCGCCGCTCGGGTTGAGGTAGCGGTTGAAACCGAACATGATGGAATAGTCCCAGAAACGGTTGCCCTCAGACCACCCAAGTGAGAACGGATAATCGGTCACATTGGTCAGCCAGTCGCCCATCACAAAGATGACGGTGGCCAACACCACGCCGCCGGCCGCTTTCAACAGCCAGGCGTAATCCACTTTTTCAGGGAAAACCAGCAGCGCGGAGAGGAATCCGCATATCAGAATAGTAAATAACCGCAGCCAGTAGATGAAATGATAGCGGCCAAACGGGCTGTAGAGAAAAATATACGCGGTGAAAAAGAGCAGCAGCACGGCCAAAACCACCCGGGCCGCCAATGGAAGCCGGGATACCAGTTTCAAAAACGTAGAATACAGTTTTTGGGGCAGCGTTCCAGCCAGAGCCAGCTTCAAACCATATATCCACAATCCCAGCGGGAGAAGCGTGAAGACGAGAAATACGTCAAACCGTTTGGAAGCGAATGACGGAGGATTACCCAGCAAAATGAAGCCCTGGTAAAAGTCGTAATACGCCAGGAAAAACAGGATGGATATGAACAGGTAAACCAGGGTGACGGTCCGGGCGGCCGGATGGCGGCCGGTGGTTTGTGAATTCATCGCGCTATTTGTTTTTTTCATTACGGGTATTTGATCCATGGCGGCACGTGTCAAAAAATTGCAGACGCACCTTTTCTTTTATATGTGAATCGATCCGTTGGGAAATGAGTTCGCGGTCAACCCGCCTGCCACGCATGCGGAACGCGAAATCATGGATAGCCTGCCAGTTTTGATCCACAGTATCTTCTGTGTTTGGAATACACAGGATTGTATCAATTTTCAGGTCAGCCAGGTCGGTATCAATATAGGGGATGATGACCGGGATGCCGTACGCCAGGTATTCGCGTGTCTTCAAAGAGGAAGCTTCATCCATCCCCTTGCGGTGAAGAGCCAGCGTACCCAGCCCGACGTCATCTTTAGACAGTACAGCCCGTGCCTCGTCTTTTTCAAGGTATCCGTGGAAATACAGATTATCCGGTTTGCGGCTGCCGTCTTCCAGACCATCAAATCCGATGACGTCGATATCCAGGTCCGGGCACAATTCTGCCAGCCGCACGATCTTGTCCACACCCTGCCAGGAAAGGTCGGGGGTACCGATGAACCCGATGCGCGGCCGCGCGTTATCCGGTGCCGGTGACTCGGGATTCTGGGACAGGTCAATGCCGTTGGCGATCACCACATCAGGGCGGTTATACGGCGCGAAGCTGTTACAGGCCTGTAGTTCACTGGAAGTAAACACCAACCCGGCGGCATTCTTCAGGAAGATACCCCGGGTGAGGCGGTTATACGTGGAATAGATCTTTCCCAGCATCTCATGTTGTGACACATCATCGGTGTTGATCTCCACAACCACGGGCGCCACGCGGAACAGGCCGTGTGATGGGAACACATACATACTCCAGCGAAGATAGATCACATCGGGGGCGAATTCTTTGACGGCATGCACCATTCCGGGGACCGCCCGGCAGCGGTTGACTTCCGTTATTAACTTGCCGGCCGGTTGGTACTCAAAACTAAGGCCGTCCACCAGTTCTTCGGGATGCTCCACCGGTGTGCGGTGTGAGAATAGCTGGACCGTATGGCCTTCCTGTCTCCAGGCAGCCATCTGTTCTTCAATTTTTCTGCCGATGCCGCTGGCTTTGCGGCGCGGCCAGTGCAGGGTAACATACGCGATACGCATTTTTACAGTGACCGTAACCGGCGGACGATCTTTCGCGCCTGCTCAAACCCGATCGTTTTGGAGGCAAGGTTGTAGTAATTCGGGTAATCGCGGTACGTTTTGACCGGCGCCGCCATGATATCGTCAAATTCCTTCTCTGTAAGGCATAGCTTCTTGATCACATACTCACGGTCGTCACGCTGCATATCTTCGGGGTACGTCGGCGCGGACATCTCTTCCAGCGCCGTTTCGCGGGTGATCTGCCCGCTGCGGATCAGAGATGAGTAATGGGCTTTGCGCTTGTCGATATTGAATTTCTTCGGCAGGATGTACCCCTGGAAGAAGCGCGTGTAGATCGATTCATAGTGCTTACCACCATAATACTGCCAACCCAGCTTGTTTTGCAGCACATCCAGCGCGTCCGCCTTGTTGTAGGGAACGAAATCCAGGATGGGGAACACTTTGATACCGCAGAAAACCTTCCAGTTGAATTCATCGAAGAAGCTGAAGTGCGGATAATTGCTCAACTTGCGGGTGCCGAATTTCTTGTGGATGCCGCTGATGTACATCCAATCGCTCACGCCGTACGTCCAGGAGAATGGCAGGCCGGATTCGGTAGCGATATTGGTGCCCAGCAAAATGGTCTTGATGCCGTACTTGCGCGCCACGCGGTACAGAATGCCGCTGATGGCGTGATCGGTGGGAATTTCCGCGTCCGAGACGCTGGCCTTCAGGAAAGCGATCTGCAGATCCTTGAATTCGTCCCACTCCAGAACATGCGTGAGCAGGTCAATACCCAGGTTCTTCAGAACTTTTTCAATATTGTGAACAGCCAGTTCGGAATTCCATCCGTTATCCAGATGGACGGCGATGGGACGCAACCCTTTTTCTTTGGCGATATGCGCCAGGTACGTGCTATCCACACCGCCCGAGACTCCGATGACACAGTCGTAGGGTTTACCTTCGCCGTTCTTTTTCGTGCGCTCCAGCATCTTTTCCAGTTCCAGGTCAATGGAAGCCTGTGAATTGAACGGATACGAATTAATTACTTCATCATATTTCAAGCAATGGTTGCAAACGCCGTGCTCATCGTAGGTGATCGATGTGTCGGTGGTATCCATGATGCAGCGGGTGCAGGTGGTATAGGTTTCGGTCATAGTCTCCCCGGTTAGCGGGCGAACGCCCGGCGCAGGTCGGATTGGGTGGGATAACTGATAAGCACGGCCCGCAGGGGACCCTGAAAGACAAACATGCTGCCGGCCGCCGCCGCTGACGCGCCGCCTTCGTGCACGGCACTGGCCAGATCGTTGATATCGCGCGCGCCTCCGCAGGCGATCACCGGGATGGATACGGCGGATGTGACCTTTTTTATAATATCCAGGTCATAACCCTGCATGGTGCCGTCACGGTCGATGGCATTCAGCAGAATTTCACCGGCGCCAGCCTGTTCCATCTGTTTCGCGAAGGTGACCGGATCCACACCGGCGGCTTTCTTGCCGCTGCGGCAGTACACTTCCGCCTTGCCGAAAAGGTTGCGGCGGAAGTCAACGGAGATCACAATGGTGCTGCTGCCGAAATCATCAGCCGCTTGCCGCACCAACACGGGATTCTCCACCGCCGCGGTATTCAGCACCACTTTTTCAATGCCGATCTTCAGCAGCCGGCGGATATCTTCACACGATTGGACACCGCCGCCATACCCGAAGGGGATGAAACACTCGGAGGCGATATCCTGCAGCAGATCAAACGCCGGAGGATGTCCTTCCGTGCTGGCGGTGATATCCAGGAAGGTTAATTCATCTACTTCCTTATCATTGAAAATACGCACAATATTGATCGGGTCGCCCAGGTATGTGGGGTCTTTGTATTTGACCGTTTTCACAAGGCCGCGGCCGCGCAGTAACAGACAGGGGATTACCCGGGTTCCGATCATGGGTCAGCTCCTCGCGAAATTTCCCAGAACCTGAAGCCCGAACTTGTGGCTTTTTTCCGGATGGAATTGCATACCAACCACGTTCCCCTGACCGATGATCGATGAAAAGGTATAGCCGTAGGTTGTGTTGGCGATCACGTTCTTATCATCGCGGCATACCATGTGATAGGAATGCACGAAATAAAATCGCTGATCTTCGGGCAACCCGTGCAAGAATGGATGGTCATTAACGATCTGCAACACATTCCAGCCCATGTGCGGGACTTTGAGTTGCGGGGCGCCATCATCAAAATGGAAGCGCACAGTCTCTCCATCCACCCAGCCAAGGCCGGGCAGAACGCCCTCCTCGCTGCGGTTGGTGATCAACTGGGCGCCCAGACACAGCCCGAGCACGGGAACTTTTTCCACCATGGCTTTATGGTTCAAGATGGAAAGCATCCCTTTTTCCTGAAGATAACGCATACCGGTGTCAAACGCGCCGACACCCGGCAAGATGATCTTGTCCGCTTTTTCGATCTCGGCCGGATCATCGGATATCAACGAAGTAAACCCGGCTTTTTTCAGCATGTTCTTGATCGAGCCGAGGTTGCCAAGTCCGTAATCAACAATGACGATCATGAGAGGCTTCCGCTTTCTGATGTCTCATTCATAAGCGGTAAATTATACCTTCTGTCTGACCGTTTGATCATGACATATGGGTGATTTTTCCCCTGCCTGGTTCATTTCTGGGAAACACTGCCTGCATGCTATAATTTTTCACATAAAGTCCGACATATTTAATGGAAACCAATCTGCCTGCGGTCATCAACATTCTCAACTCCTTCCCGGGGAATCTGGTGTATTACCTGATTCTCATTTATTCCATTACCGCCTGTTTCCTTAATATCTGGACGGGCTACCGGGTCAATAACCTGACCGTGCCGGGGCATATTTTTACCGGCCTTGGCGTGCTTCTTCTGGCCAGTTTTCTCCCGCTTTTCTACACCCTGATCCCGGACACCGGTGTATGGACGATACCGGAAACCTTCGCGCTGCTGGAACGCTCATCACTCACACTGTTGATGATCTGGTCTGCCTGGCTGTGGTTATACCCGCGCCCCGGCAGACTCGAAACGGCCGCTTCAATTGCTTTCTCACTGGCGATCCCTGTTGTGATCACCGTCACAGCATTCTTCTACCCGGGCAAACCGGATGCCTTCAACGGCAGCCTGGCTGACCTGACATGGCACTTCCTGATCCTGCTCTCTGTTTTGTTCTTTTCCATGTTGATCCTGCGCAAACAGCCGTCCTTCTGGACGTATGGCATCGGTATGATGATGCTGATGCTCACCGGGTTCACCGTCAGCCTGGCGCTGATCACCCGGCAGGGCAACATCAGCGGCTTGGCCCGATTGGGGATGCTATGCGCTTTTCCTTTGTTGCCGCTGCTTGGCCGCCGGTACGACCTTCCGGAGCAAGCCGGACAGGCTCCCGCCTCATTTGACCGGGTTATGGACCAGGTTGTCTCACGCCCGGTTCCGGATGAGATCAACGCCTGGCTTTCTGCCGTGGCCAACCTTGACCTCACCCGCCAGCAGGAAGCCATCGCCCGTATGCTCTGCCGAACCCTTGAAGCGCAGGGATGCGCGTTCGTCCAACTCTCGGATGTGCCGGGTATCCTGCGTGTTTCCGCCGGCTACGATATGGCCAACCAGACCTGGATCGAACCCTGTGACCTGCCCGGGAATGAATATCCGCGCACGTTGAACAGTGTGATCGCGGCCGAGTTGACGGTCATCCGGCCTTCAAATGAAAACGCGCTGGAACTTTCCCGCTATTCCAGCCTGCTCAAAATTGAAAATGTCTCCTCCATCGCGTTATTGCCCATTAAGAATCACGGTTCACCCTGGGGATCGGCAGTTCTCATCCGCGCCGGACAGTCGGCTTCATTCCTGATGGAAACCCTGCAACAGTTCACGCAGACCGCCGCCGCGCTCTCGCACATCTTCCGCAACAACGAGACAGCCATTCGCGAACGCCAGGAATTGATCCGCCTCTCGGAAGAACTGGACGCGATGCAATCCGCCAACCAGACACTACAGTCAAACCTCGATACTTTGCGGCTATCAGCGGTGCAGGTGTTGCCGGAACAGAACACTCTGCAAATGCTTACGCTGCAACAAGCCTCAGAATCCGAGATTGACCGCCTGCGCAATGAGAACCGCTTGCTGCTGGAAACCATCGCGGAAAAGGAACAACAATCCAAACCCGCGCCGGGCATGGAAGTGGACGAACAGACGGGCAATGAATTGATCACCGCCCGCGCTGAGATCAACCGGCTGCAGAACCTGCTCCAGGATTCCCGCCGCCGGCTGAAGGAAATGCAGAAACAATCCACCATTTCACAGGCATCGGTCGAAGGTCTGCGGAAATTCAATACCCTGATAACCGAACTGCGCCATCCTCTTTCTACGATCACCGGGTATGTTGACCTGCTGATCGCCGGTGAAAACTCCCCCGAAGCCCGGGAAGCCAGCCAGACCTCGATGGAGAATTTGAAATCCTCATTGGCCAGGCTGCGGCTGATCATGAACGATCTGACCGATCTTGACGTTTTGAACAGCGGTGTGATCGACCTGGAACCTGAATTAATGGATCTGGGTCACGCCATTGACCAGGCGATATCCTCGGTTTCTGTGGGTTTTATGGACAAGGATATTTCCGTAAAACTCGATCTTCCATCTTTCCTGCCGAACCTCTATACCTATCACGATGCCCTGAAGAAAGTGATCATCTACCTGCTGCAGAATGCCGGCAAGGTTACACCCGAAGGCGGTTCTGTGGAACTGCGCGTGGAAGTCCACCCGGATAGCGCGGAACCCTACCTGATGCTGGAAGTTGTTGACCACGGCGGCGGCATTGCGCCCGAGGATCTGTCAAAAGTATTCACCCCGATCGAACAATTGCAGCAAAAACAGATTCCCGGGCTGGGCGAGTTGAATGGCGGGATGGCTGCCTCCAAGACACTGGTTGAAGCCCACGGTGGACGTATCTGGGTGGACAGCGAACCCGGAATCTCCACCATTTTTTCGGTATTGCTACCCATACAATCTGAAATCGGGGTAAAGTGAGAGTATGAGACGACGCACCCCGTCACTGATGGAAGGTCTGATAATCGCCCTGGTAATGGCATTGATCGTCACCAGCGTGGTGTTTCTCGTGGCGCTTGAAAACAACCGGAACAATAAACAGGAGGCTGCACAATCAACAGCTTCCTCTGAGGCAGTCCCCACGCAGGCGGCAGAGACCGCCCCTGCCCCGGAAGACGCAATGACCGAGCTTCCTGCCGAAAGCCCCACCCCCACCGCATGCCCGATTCCGGAAGGCTGGGAACCATATGAAATGAAAACCGGTGACTCACTGGATTCTCTAGCCGGGGCGCGCCTTGCCGTTTTGGATACGGTTATGAGCGCCAATTGTCTCAGCCGGCCGGGCGCGCTGCCGGGGACTATCATCTACCTTCCTCCCGCACCGCCCACCCTCACCCCGACAATTACACCTACTCCCACCATCACACCGACGCCTACCATCACGCTTCGCCCGTGTGACTACCCGGTGAACTGGGTGCGGTATTCCCTGAAACCCGGTGATACCCTGTTCAAACTGGGTGTACTGTTCCAGACCAATGAAGTTGACCTGTTAACCGGCAACTGCCTTTCCTTCGGCA
>CAYOKC010000016.1:33786-38527 GCA_964404415.1 uncultured Leptolinea sp.
CGATGATCTTTATCACTGCCGTGCTGGTCTTTGCCGAACCCTTCGGCACCGCGCTGCATGCCGGCGATATTCTGATGGTCCCGCGGATCACCACGGAGACTGTCACCCCCGGGCAATGAAACAACGCGCTCACCCCTCATGGATTTGGGCTTTTCTGGCCATCGCGGCTGCCATGATCGCCTGTTCGTTTCAAGATATTAATCCGCAGCCACTGGAAGTGGAATCTCCAACTGTTTCCGCGAGTGAAACAGAAACCGCCACACCGCAACCTGCCGCTTCTGCGACACATACTCTGACAGTGGTTCCATCAGACACCCCGCTTCCGACAGAAATACCCACCAGTACTATTATCCCCACTCAGGTCCTTCCAGGCGTTCGTTTCCCGGAAACTCCGGTGCCTGTATTACGTAACATGGTTTATCCCGAAGGCCAGACACGCGTTTTGCTGGTTATCGTGGATAACAGCACACCCAACACCCCGCGCGCTGATTCCATCCACATGATCGGATTGAATTCCCTTCATGAAACCGCTTCGATCCTATCGATACCATCATCATTGTATGTAAACATTCCCGATGCGGGTATGGAACGTTTATACAGTTCAATGATCTTTGGCGGCCCCGGCAAATTGCTGGATACAGTGGAATACAACCTGGGCATTAGGGCAAACCGGTTCATCGCGGTTGACTTTGAACACTTCGGTCAACTGGTGGAAAAGCTGGGTCCCATTAACGTTCCGGTTGGCGCTCAATTGAGCAGCCCGTGCAACCTGCCGGTTGCCGTAAGCGGGCGGTGCAATGTCTTTCCCGGGTTGATCCAGATGGATAAAGGTTTGACCCTGTGGTACCTGCGTGAAAGAAGCGGGGGTGAAAGAGACCGCATGCGCCGCTCACAGGAAGTGATGCTGGCCTTCTTTAACCGCCTGATGGATACGCAGGCTCCCGCCCGCCTCGGTGAACTTTCACCGGTTTTCCATGAAAATATGGAAACGGATATAACGGTGGAGGATGTTGTCAACCTGACTCCATTAAGCGTGGCTGTATATTCCAACGGGCGCATCCGCCGGATGGCCATGGGTGACGTGGAAGCCGTCCCATTTAACCTTCCCGACGGGCAGAATGTGCTGCTGCTGGACCAAAATGCCGCCTGGAGCCTGATTCAGCAGGCATTTTCCCAACCATAGGCCGGTTTTTACCCCAAAATAGCCCGTATCAATTTGACATCAGAAACAATAACTGCTATAGTGATCGAGACTATACGCAAATAGGCGGAGGGAATATGTCCGGTCAACCTGCAATTTCGTCCAGTTTTCACATCACACCCGATACCACTGTTGAAGACGCGCTGGAGGGATGGAAACTATTCCTGAAAGACAAAGGCCGGTCTGACCACACAGTCAAAGCTTTCGCCGGTGACCTTCAACTGTTCATCAACCATCTGCCTGACGGACGGAAAGTGGGAGATGTCACCACAAAAGAGATCAATGAGTTCCTGCACTGGCTTCAACATGACCGCGGCGTGCCGTGCAGCCCAAAAAGCCTGTCACGGCGTATTACATCGATCAAATCATACTTCCGCTGGCTGAATCGCGGCGGAATTGTTATCGCCGATCCGGCGGAACGTGTGCTGCAGCAGAGCGCTGTCAGCCGCTTCCCGGATGTGTTGACCCCCGAAGAGACCGCCCTGGCTATGGACGCCGCCTCCCACTGGCAGACCTCCGGCAAGCCGGATGCCCGCCCTGCTGCCCTGCTTTCCCTGCTGTTGACCACCGGCATCAAAAAAGGCGAATGCCTGGGTTTGAAGATCAACCATGTTGACCTCGAAGCGGCGGATGGACCGCAGATCTTTGTGCGCTATTCCAATCCCGGCAGCCGGTATAAAGAACGCAAGATCGGCGTCACGTCCGACTGGGTGACGATCTATAAAGAATACTTGGTGCAATATAAACCGGTTGACGAAATCTTCCCCTGGTCACCGAGGCGGTTGGAATACCTGCTCGAAGATATCGGCAAGGCGGCTGGAATTGAGAAACACATTTCGTTTGATATGTGCCGCTGGACCTGCGCGTTGAATGACTGGCAGTCCGGCGTTGAAAAAGATAAAGTGCGCCAGAAATTGGGAATATCCAAGATCCAGTGGCGTGAAATCGCGTTCAAGCTTGCCCGTCTGGCCGGGGACTCTTCAGACGAAGAGAAAGCCGCAGAACCCGCCGCGTCTGCGGTGTGACAGCCGCCGCCTCGCTGATCCCCAGTCCAAGCACCCACACAATCTGATCACTGCTGACCACCACCGGCCAGTTCTTGCGCGCCTGGCGCGGGATTTTTCGGTTGATGAAATAATCCGATAGTTTTTGCGTTTTTCCGCCCATTCCCAACGGGGCGACGCGCTCACCGGGTCTTTGCCCTCGGACGGCGAGGGGAAAAGCCACCTTGTCGGCATCCAACCACGCCA
The DNA here is from genome assembly GCA_964404415.1 of uncultured Leptolinea sp. Taxonomy (GTDB): domain Bacteria; phylum Chloroflexota; class Anaerolineae; order Anaerolineales; family Anaerolineaceae; genus Leptolinea. Next base: position 36,238 of record CAYOKC010000016.1, read on the forward strand.
GATATTCCCCGCCGTCACGATCATGCGTCAGGTCTGCCGCATCCGCCGGACCCTCATTCACATCCAGTTCCCACCCGGCAAGTTCAAGAGAACCGGTTTGCTGCAAAAGATAGTGGGAATCGGGTTCCAGTTGGGGGTGGAAATCACGCAATGCCGGGCGTCCAATCCAGATGGTAAGCCGCTCACCGGACTGGTTCACCCAGAGGTCATTAAACAGGTGCATTTCACCTGACCGGGTTTTTCCGGTTGTGAATTCCAGTAGCCGGCCGGTGATGTCATAGTCAATATCGCGCAGACCGGGCTTCAACTCCAGCAGGCCGCGGCGCAGCACCGACTTCCGCAGACTTTCAGGTAATCCGGTTAGTGCCGTGAGCCGAAGCGACAGCCACAGCCCGGACCGGCTGTCGTAACAATCCGTCCACGCCTGGTCCTTCACATTCTGCAGCAACGACTGTTCTTCCGCCAGAATTCGGGCTGTCTGCCAGAGATGCTGTTTGGCCTGCGGGTTATATCCCTGCAGATACGGAACCAGTTCCAGCCGGATGCGGTTTCGGAAGAAACGCGGTGACAGGTTGCTGGCGTCTTGCACAGGTTCCAGACCGGCTTCCCGGCAGATGGCTTCCGTTTCTTCCCGCCAGGTATCCAGCAATGGGCGGACGACCGGAATAGCACCGTTCCATTGCGGAAAGGTCTGCCGGTACGGCATACCCGTCAATCCGTCCAGTCCGCTGCCGCGCAGCAGGTGCATCAGAATGGTCTCCACCTGGTCATCAGCCGTATGCCCGATAGCCACTGCCTGCACGCCCAGGGCTTCAGCCTGCTTCAGCAACCAGGTATACCGGCACTGCCGGGCGGCTTCTTCCACCGATAATTTCTGGTCGCGAACCACAGCAGGCACATCGGCGCCACCGGAAACAAAGGGGATGCCCAGTTGGTCAGCCAGACAGGCAGCCGCCTGTTCATCGCGGCCGGCTTCGTCTCGCAGGTGATGGTTGAAATGCGCCGCTGTGACGATAAAACCTGCCTGTTTCAGGCTGATCAACAAGCTCAGGCTGTCAGCCCCGCCAGAAAACGCGACTAACACCCCTCTGTCGGGGTCCAGCCGGCATTGGTCAACACAACAGGCGCGAAACGTCTCAAAATTCACAGCTAAATTATACCTATTGACATCCTGTACAAACTAATTCCCGATATCCACTACCATAAATATGAAAGATTCATTAAAATAAGCTAAAATCTCTCCGTAAATGCAAGCGTTGCGGATAGTTTTGCACTATACTTGATTGACCAGTGGTTTGCGCTCCAATTGAGAGGGATTATGGCGGAAAAAATTCTGATCGTCGATGACGACCTCGAAACTTTGCGTCTCGTTGGATTAATTCTTGAACGGGGCGGTTATCAGATCGTTGCTGCCAGTAATGGACAACAGGCACTAACGCTTGCCCATACGGAGTCACCCAACCTGATCATCCTTGATGTGATGATGCCCGATATGGATGGCTATCAGGTAATGAAGAATCTCCGGCAGGATACGGCGATCAGCACCATTCCCGTCTTGATGTTCACGGCCAAAGCCGGCATTGAAGACAAGATCACCGGCTATGAAACCGGGGTGGATGATTACCTAACCAAACCGATCCATCCGGCGGAACTTGTGGCGCATGTCAAGGCTGTTCTCAGCCGGGCAGCCAGCAAGGCCAAAGAATCTGAAACCAATTGCGCTGTTACAGGCTTCCTCGCGCCGCGCGGCGGTTTGGGCGTCTCAACACTGGTGATGAACCTGGCGATCGCCATGTACAACAAAACCCAGAAATTCACGGTCGCGGCTGAAACCATCCCGGCGTTTGGCTCATGGGCCTGGGAACTCGGTCACTCGGATTCCGAGGGATTGAACAAGATCCTCAAGACAGCGCCGGAAAATATCAACCGCAACCTTGTTAAAAATGAGCTGATCCTCACCACGTACGGTATTCATCTGCTGATGGCGTCACCCAAGTTGAAAGACCTGGATCTAACAGGCGCCGCGGCGCAGTTGCAGGCTATGCTGCGTGAATTGACCGAAATGTGCGAGTATTTGCTGCTGGATATCGGTTCTCCCTGCAACCCCAACTGGCAGCGTGTATTAAGTACCTGTAACGAAGCCGTGATTGTGGTAGATCCCGATCCGACCACCATGCGCCGGGCGAAATCTTTGATGCAGGAAATCGAAACCCTCGGGTTTGGTAAATCGAGAAAAGTGACCGTAGTGGCTGTCAACCGCGCGCGGTCTGATATTCAATTGACTCTACCG
>CAYOKC010000017.1:0-38431 GCA_964404415.1 uncultured Leptolinea sp.
GGATTACTTCCGGATCACCCTGTATAAGCAACTGGAATGCTTTTATTACACCATCAACGATATTTTGCATTACCGATTATTTTACTGCATCCTCGGCTTTACCGGCATCGGCAATGAACAGAGCCTGGCCGTATTTCTCTTTGCCAAATTCGGCGATCACCTTCTGGGTGTCGGCTGCCACCATCCAATCTGCAAATGCTTTGGCGCCGGTGTAGTTGATCTTCGGCCATTTATCAGGGTTGACAGTGATCACATGGTAGATATTCAACAGGGCTTTGTCGCCTTCAAACAGGATTTCCATATCGAGGGTGTCTTTCATGGAAAGGTACGTGGCACGGTCGGTGAAGGTATATCCCGCTTTTTCTGAAGCAATGCGCAGAGTGTCACCCATACCCTGACCAGTCTTCAAATACCAGTCGCCTTCTGGAGTGATCTTGGCGGATTTCCAGAGGGCAAGTTCCGCTTTATTTGTGCCTGAATCGTCGCCGCGGGAAACGAAGGTTGCCTTTGAATCGGCGATAGCCTTGTAAACATCAACGGTTGACGCAGCCCCATTGATCTTAGCCGGATCGGCTTTGGGGCCAACCATAATGAAGTCATTGTGCATCACCAATAACCGTTCCTTACCGAATCCACCATCCATATATTCCTTTTCTGATGCGGGTGCGTGTACGAGAAGGACGTCAGCGTTGCCTTCCTTGCCCATGGTCAATGCCTGGCCTGTGCCCACAGCAACCATCTTGACGGTGTAGCCGGACGCTTTTTCGAAAACCGGCAGCAACACATCAAGCAAACCGGAATCTCGAGTGCTGGTGGTAGTGGCCAGGATGATCTCTTTGCTGGTCGACGCATCGGGGCGGGCGGCGGGAGCCGTTGTGGCATCGGCCGGTTTGGCTGCGGCATCCGCGGGGGCGGCGGTATCGGCTGGTTTGGCGGCTTCTGTGGGGGCGGCAACCGGAGCACAGGCTACCAGAACCATGCTGATAAGCATCAGAAAACTGACGAACGATAAAATTCTCTTCTTCATTATGTCTCCTTGCATTGGGTATCAATTTGATCAACCGGTCAAACAACACGGCCGGAAAAATCTTCGGGTTGGAAATTTACCTATTCAACTGTATAATAGTATATAGACAATAATACATATACTATACACTTGATGATTTTTCATGTCAATAGATTTTTTTATCTTTGCTGTTGACACACTATAATGAATGGCAAATATGGACGATGAAAAATTCCAATACATACAGATCGCTGCATCCCTACGCCGGGATATTTTTAATGGGCTATATAAGACGGGGGATTCTCTTCCATCCTTGAGGTCAGTCTCTGATGCCTGGCATTGCACGATTGGAACGGCACAGAGGGCGTTTCAGAAACTGGCGGAAGAAGGTTTGGTGACAAGCCACATCGGGAAAAGTACCCGGGTGACCGGTATGGTGCCTGTCAAGCAGGCGGATACACTTCGCCAGGCCAGCTTAATTAATCAGTCTGAGAAATTCCTGATAGAGCTCTTAACGTCAGGATACACACCGGTGGAAGTGGAAGACGCGTTCCGGGTGGCTATGGAACGTTGGCGGAAAGTTTCTCATTCTCAGAACATATCCACCCAACAGACTATTCTTTTCGCCGGTAGCCATGATCCGGTTGTCGCGTGGATTGCCACACACTTCAATGAAGTTTCAGTGCGTTACAACCTGAATATCAGTTTCTCCGGCAGCCTTGCCGGGTTAATGACGCTGGCTGATGGGAAGGTGGATATCGCCGGTTCTCATCTTTGGGATAGGGAGACAGAAACATATAACATCCCAATGCTGAAAACCCTGTTTCCGGGTGAGAAAATGGCACTGATCACAATGGCAAACCGCAGGTTGGGATGGCTGATCAAACGAGGGAACCCGAAAGGATTTTGTTCTGTTCAGGATCTTGCCCGGGCAGATATCCGTTTTGTGAACCGCCATGCCGGGTCCGGTACGCGAGTGTACCTTGACGCACTCTTAAGCAAACATGGAATCGATCCGGCAGCAATCAATGGCTTTGAAAATCAGAAGACAAACCACGCAGAAATAGCGCTGGAGGTATCAGAGGGGAAAGCGGACGTAGGATTGGGTTTGGAAGCCGCTGCAAGAGCTTATGACCTGGATTTCGTCTTTGAAAACCTTGAATGTTACGACTTCATTGTGAAAGAGAAATCGTATGAGTCACTGCCTGTGCAGGAATTGATTTCCTGGTTGAAGACAGACAGATTTCAACAGATCCTCTCCAGCATGGGAGGATACGATGGAAAAAACAGCGGTGAGGTCCGCTGGACGTAATGCCTTAATACCGGTACGTTTCGGGTTCAAATAATGACACCCAGGCATTAATTCCACCGGTCAAATTCTTGACGGATGTGAATCCGGCTTTCTTCAAAATTGACACCGCTCGCGCGGAGCGCCGGCCAGAGCGGCAAATTGCCACGATCTCATTATGTCTGTCCAGTTCATCCAACCGCTCGGATAGTCTCTCAAGCGGGATATTGATCGTGTTGGGGATGGTTGATATCTGAAGTTCAACCGGGGCGCGCACATCCAGCAGGGTGATAGCCTCGTTACCCTGAAGTTTCTTATGCAACTCTTCAGGGGTTATCCTATCTTCCGGGGGGAGGGTAAAGAGGCTTGAATCGGCGCATGTCGCGGCTGAATCTGTCAATGTATGTATGATGGGACTATCACCGCAGACGTGGCATCCGGGTTGTTTTTGAAAAGAAATTTTATGAAATGAGGTTTCCAGACCGTCGTAGATCATGTATTGACCGATCAGGGGTGTTCCTATACCCAATGCCAGTTTTATCGCCTCTGTAGCCATCATGGTGCCCACCACGCCCGGTAAAATACCAAATACACCCACGTCAGAACAACTGGGAGACAGTTCCGGTGGGGGAACATTCGGAAACAGACATCGGTAGCACGGTCCGATTTTCGCGTCGAATACACTGATCTGTCCTTCAAAACGATAGATCGCGCCGTACACTTCCGGCTTCCCGGTGAGAACGCACAGGTCATTGATTAAATAACGGGTTGCAAAGTTATCTGTGCAATCCAAAATGATGTCATATCCCCTGGAAATTTCAACGGCTGAATCTGCGTTGAAAAATGTGCTGATGGCATCGACTCTAATAAATGGATTAAGCGCAAGGAGCTTTTCTTTCCCGGATTCTGCTTTCAATTCACCCACATGCGCCGTGTCATGAAGGATCTGGCGTTGAAGGTTTGACGCGTCAACCACGTCATCGTCCACCAGACCGATATGACCAACACCAGCGGCCGCCAGGTAGTAAGCAGCCGGGGAGCCAAGTCCTCCGGCGCCAACCAGCAGCATGGAACTATTTTTTAATTTTCTTTGACCTTCCAACCCTACTTCGGGGATCATCAGATGGCGGGAATACCGGTAGATTTCATCCTGTGAAAAGATCTTTTCCATTTTTATATTCCTGGAATTTCGAAGGCAATTTTAACGATCAAAAAACCATTATACAGAATTTGCCCGGTGGAATCTGATAAATATGAACCTGTTGATGAAACCCATCAACAGGTTCAAAGAGATTGACGATTTATTGGTTTTGGGCTTCCGGGTTTATTTTACCGGTCTGTGCAGGAACAGCAGGGATCGATGGAAGCCTGGATAAGCGGCATATCAGCCAGGTACTGTCCTTTGACCATAGCCCGAATGGACGGGATGTTCATGAAGGATGGTGTGCGGATTTTTACCCGGGCGGGGGTATCGGAACCATCCGACTTCACATAGTAAAACACCTCACCGCGGGGGGCTTCAGAACGGGCAGTGGCTTCTCCGGCAGGTATTGTCAATGGAACCTGTTCTGCACGGATCTGTCCGGTAGGCATGTTCTTCAGGGCTTCCTCAATCAACCGTACGGATTCGAGCATCTCCAGCGCCCTCACAATTACCCTGGCTTGAACATCGCAGGTATCCAGAACAACCTTTTTGAACCCTAGATCGGCGTACGCGGCATACGGGAAGGTTTCGCGGATATCCTCGGCAATCCCGGACGCACGGGCCAATGGACCGACGGTGCCATACGTAAGAGCATCCTCTTTGGATAGAATCCCGATGCCTTTGGAGCGCGCGATGATGGTTTTATCCCGGGTGAAAATGGGGATGACGACTTTTTCAATGCCTATCTTGACTTTCTCCGCCATCGCCAGAAGGCTTTTGGGGTCTGTAATGTCACGGGTGACACCGCCAAGAGAGATCATCCCATAATTAACGCGGTTACCGGATATAGCTTCCAGGATGTCCATTACCTGCTCACGAAGTTGGTAGATTTCCATGAACATGCTTCGATAACCAATATCTTCTGACCCAATACCGGCCCAGAGGAGGTGCGAATGCAGGCGTTCCAGTTCTCCCATGATCGTCCGGATATACCTGGCGCGGTCAGGGACAGTAATCCCGCCAATTTTTTCCACTGCCATGGCCATGGTGCTGGCATGTACATTCGAGCAGATACCACAGACATGTTCAACCAGAACCAGGTCACGGATATAATTCCGGCGCTGTGTGAGTAGTTCAATCGACCGCATTACAAAACCTACTTCAACCTGAACGTCTTCAACAACTTCACCTTTGCAGGAAAGGGTCAGTTTGTAGGGTTCTTCATATGCCGGGTGAAGCGGACCCAAAGCAAGTTTATAAGGCATGTTATTTCGCCTCGCTTTCTTTCAGTAAAGACTCCGCTACAGATTTGCGGAAGAATCCTGCCGGCATTTGAGGCGGCCGCACGAGGGGACGTGGATCCGGATGGCCATCAAAGGTGACGGCATACAGATCATGCATTTCCCGCTCGATCCAACTGGCAGAAGGTAAAAATTCAGCAAGGGAAGGCATGTGTTGGGATTTTGTTGTGGTGCGAACATTTACCGCCAGAGATTCGTGAACGAAGTGATAGATCACATCAAATTCACCGTCGCCGCGTTCAATGCATGTCGCGGTTGAAAGTCGGAATTTCAATTCATTTGCCGCGTCGGTCATTTTTTTACTATCAATACCAGGCGCGGTAAACCATATCCCATCAACGCGGTCTTCCGGTTTTTCCAGCCTGGCCAATTGCATAAATCTGGTTATTAGATCATTCATTTGAACCTCCACCATTAATCTCTGGAACCGCTGATGCCGGACTTTAATGTCTGACTCTGGAGTCTATTACGGCACTTTTCGCATAGTTTATGGATTTCTACAGCTTTTTTCGCCCCTTCTTCTGAATGATACAGGTGGACCAGAGTCTCATACGTCAGGGGCATGATTTTTGTTCCACAACGGGTACATTTCTGATATTCCACGACATGGAACGTCTTTTGCTGAGGCCGATTGTTAGCGAGAGGGGTGGAATTCTGAAGAAATGACAGCGCTTTAGTTGGACAATACTCAACACATCTGCCACAAAAAGTACATTGCCCGGCATCGTAATCCCAATGGCCCATGTCATCTTCCCGGGTAATTTCAATTGCCGCGGGAGAGCAAACATAGATACAGGTGCCACAAAGGGTGCATTGCGGCGCGTTGTGCGATAACTCACCCCGAAAATCTACAGGAAAAGGTACTCCATCATCGGGTTTGCGCGTGCGGGATTGTTTCCCCGCGTTTTTTAAGATGATCTGAAGGATATTCATTCTTTATTCTTCCTGTCAAAGGATCAAGGCAGCAGCAACGACCAGTACGGTTGCCGCAATGCCCCAGGTCCAATAGAATTTGAAGGCATGCTGGACTTTCAAGCGTGCCGTTCCAGCCGCGGTTATGTTTGTCAACAAAATAATAACGACCGTGATTGCCAGAAAAATAACCAATTTCATCCAGACAGTTTCAACCAGACCCATGAACAGGATGGAAATCAAACCCACCAGTAACGATGTTTCCAGAGCGTGTGTCAATTCAAAAAGAGCCAATGGAAGCCCGTTATATTCAACATGAATACCCGCGACAATCTCCTGCTCCGCGTTTGGAATTGAAAAAGGATTCACTTTCAATTGAGCCAGCAGGGCAACAAAAAGGGCAACGGCTGCCAGAATGGTGGCCACCGATACAGGGGCGGATGTGAATACAGCCAGTTTGAAGGAATGCAAATTGATTGCTAAGGCGATCAACGCGCCGAGAAATGGCAGATTGTACGCGATCGTTAATACGGCTTCCCGCATCGCGCCTATTTGCGCATAGACAGAACGTGTCACATAACCCGCGATGACATCCATCAGAACGGGCATTTCGATCAGATAAATCAGTAGAATAAGGTCACCTTCAAACGAGATCGCCGTGCTTCCGGGAACTGGCAATAACGCCAGAGCGAAAACAATGGATATCACACTGATTATTGGAAGCGCATAAAATACCGCCGGGCTTACTCCCTTCGGAATAATTGTCTTCTTGCCCACCAACTTCCAGAAATCGAAGAAAGGCTGGAAAAAAGGAGGACCCTGCCGGCCCTGGAGCCGGGCGACGAACTTCCGGCTCATCCAGAGAAGAAACCATCCAAACACCGCGCTTCCAAGCAAGCCTGGCCAGATCAAGAGCGCCAGAATGGATTTGAACCACCAATCAGCCATTGGTAACCTCCTTTTGGCTGCGAGTTTCACCTTTTTCAAGCAGCTCTGCCGCGGACTGAATAGCTTCTAGAATTGCCTGCGGGCGGGGAGGGCAGCCGGGAACATACAGGTCCACAGGTATTATTGCTTCAGCAGATCCTACAATAGTAGGACTGTCATGGAATAGATTCCCTGTAGCCGGGCACGATCCGAGCGCGATAACAGCTTTGGGCGAAGGAATCTGGTCATAAACATCCTTAACCATGTCCTTTGTGCGTAGGGTAATGGGGCCGGAAATCAATAAGATATCGGCATGTTTAGGGCTTCCCTGGAGAAGAGCGCCGATTTGTTCGCCGTCATATCGGGGGCTGAAGCAGGGAGCTACTTCGATATCGCAACCATTGCATGAACCTGCGTTGATCCGGTAAACCCAGGGAGACCGTTTGCGTGATTTTTCTATCAGGCGTGAAAAGATATTGCTCATGAATTACCTCCCGCCGATTCCAGGAAGAATACCCGGGAACAGGCAAGCAACGATCATCAGTATGATCAAACCAATGAAAATTACATCGATCTGTGAAATTTTCACTTTATTTTTTTTACTATCACCCATGGGTTGTCCCAACCACACACGATGAATGGCCCTCACGTAGTACAAGAGAGCAAGAGCAGTGGACAATGCCATTGCGATGCCCAGCACCAGACCCCCAATTTCAACACCGGCAAAATACAAGCGCCACCGGCCGAGAAATCCCATGAGAGGGGGAACTCCGATCATCCCAAGCGCGCCTGCGATGAAGGCGGCACCCGCAACCGGGTTTTTCGAAGCCTGTCCGCCGTCACTCAGTGTCAAAGGATGTTTGAGGTCCTTTTCGGCCACACCTACCGCGCCAAACAATAAAAATTTACACAGGCTATGTGACAATGCCCCGATAAGCGCTCCAAGAATTCCGCCCGCTGAGCCGGCCGTTATTCCCATGATCAGGTAGCCGATATCATCAATTGTTGAAAAAGCCAGCATCCGGCGGATATTTGTCTGAGCCATGGCGAGCAGTGCTCCGCCAAACATGCTGATTAATGCCAATGCAACCCATACAACCTGGACGCTCGTGAAGAGCCAGGGGGCTTCCACCCGCAGCATGACCAGTTCACCAAACTCCGCCATGTCCAACAGGCTGATGACCAATACAGCCGTCATCGGGGTGGATTTCTCCGCCAGAGGCGCCAGCCAGAAAGAGAAGGGTATGGCAGCCAATTTGATAGTAAATCCAACCAGAATCAGGCAGATGACGATTTTCAGCGTGGTTCCTTCAGGCGCGATTGCAGCTTCATGGCCAACCAATCCGCCAATCGCCATCCCAATTGCTATCAATATGGAGCCAATCAGCACCGCAAAAAGGAACAACTGGCCGGCTTTTTTATCTTGCTGCCATACAAACCAGGCAAGTAATAATGCGGCGGCATCAAGAGCCAGTATCCTGCCGATTGATGCCGGTATCCAGAGTCCTGCAATTATCAAAGCCGTGGTCAAAAGTGCTACCCATGAGAAGTTCTTTCCCTGGTTTATCCGCGAAGAAAAAACTTCCATAGCAGTAAATACAACCAACGCAATGATCGTAAAGATTAACGGCCAATTCAATCCAGTGAATTCTTTTAAACCCATATCAGCCTCCACCTATATCAGCCAGATGACAACCGATACGATAGCGGCTGCCCCAATGATCCATACGGCCGGGGATTTTTCAAGTTTTTCTGAAAGTATCTTGAATTTCAGACTCAACGAGTAAATTCCCTTCCAGATCAGTAAATAGATCGGATCTGGATCAAGAACAGTTAACGCGGGGGAGAAAACTCCTTCCGCGAATTCCGAGAAGTCGATCGCATTTAGCGTGTTACCTTCGGGCAATGGATCGCCGCCGGTGAATGTAGAGACGCCTTCAGGGGAGGGTTTTCTGATGGCGAAAAATAACCAGACTACCAGAAAAGCTGTAATCGCCAGAATTGCGCCCGCCGTGACCGGGGCGCCGGATTGCCCAACTTGCAATCCCAGGAAGGTCATAGTTTGAGACGATTCAAATTTCATGGCTGCCATGGCAGGCCGGGCTAACCAATCAACCAGCAATTGAGGGACAATCCCGAAGAATAAACTGAAGCCTGCAAGGATACCCATTCCCGTCAACATTCCAGTCGATGCTTCTTCGACTTTTTTATTTTTCAGGAATTCTGACGGTTCACCAAAAAATACACTGACAGTGGCTTTAAGGATATAGAATGCTGTAAATGTGGACACAATCCACGCAACAATGACAACTATCCAGGCGCCTGATTCGAGAGCGGCGTCATACAACAGCCATTTGGCCACAAAACCATTGGTCAACGGAACGCCTATGATTGAACCGGCTGCGATCAGCCAGATCAAAGCTGTGCGGGGCATTGTCCTGGCCATGCCACCCAATAAGCGCATGTCACGGGTTCCAGCCGCGTGTTGAATGGCTCCCGCGCATAGGAAGAGCGTGCCTTTGAATAATCCATGACTGAAAACATAAAAAACACCGGCCAGGATACCGAAAGGTGTACCCAGGCCAAATGCCGTCATGATATAACCCAGTTGACTGATAGTTGAATATGCCAGTAAGCGTTTCAAGTCAGTCTGGGTCAGAGCGAATAATGCGCCGACGATCATGGTGGCACAACCCACAATTAGTAAAACTGTATTCCACGCAGGTTGCCAGGGTGAAATGGAATACATACGGGCAACAAGGTACACACCGGCTTTAACGTAACATGCTGAGTGCAGTAATGCGGAAACTGGAGTGGGAGCATTCATGGCTTCAGGGATCCATGTGTGAATGGGGAACATCACAGATTTGGCCATAGCCGCGATCAGGATCAGTAAGAAGACCGTGGTATTGAAGTGAGCGGCAATGGCAGGATCTGTCCACACAAAGGTGCCCGTGTCTTTATAGAGTAAAAGAATGGCCAGTAAAAGCGCATAACCGGGAATATGTGTCATAACAAGCACTTTCCTGGCGCCATTTACAGCCACCGTCTCGTTGTACCAAAATCCAACGAGAAAATAAGAGCAAAGTCCGATCACTTCCCAGCACAGGTAAACCATGATCAAGCTGCGGGCACTGACAAGGCCGATCAGACCGGTAATGAAAGTAAGCATGAGCATGTAAAATCGTGTTGTCCCTTGCTCATGCTTCATATAGTCAATACAGTAGATAAGAATTGCGCTTCCAATACCGGCTGCCATGAGACTAAAAACAAGACTCAGGCCGTCAAAGTAAAGCACAAAGGGTGACTCAGATAACCAGGGAAATAGACTAAATTCAACAACTTTCCCCTGAATTATCCCGGGAGCCAACCATAGAATACTTCCCAGCGCCGTAAATCCAGCCAGGAATGCGATCCATCCCTTAACCTTTGGTGAGAGAAATCTACCGGTTAAAAATAAAACGACCACTACCCCCGGTAGAATTACGATAGGAATACCAGCCAGAGCGTTCACTACACACTCCCCGGGTACCAGGAATAATTACCTGATACCTGATTTTTTGAGTTTTGTTTATCCACCAGCAATCGGCGGAAAGAGCGATATAACATCGCAATCCTTGATTTCTGTTTGAAGCCCTTGAAGGCTCCTGTAATCCTGTCCATTTATCAAGAAGATACTCAGACTTCCAAATCCGCCGTCCTCGCATGTTACCCATTTAGCGAATGCTTTGCCGTACTTTTTGCACAAGAAATGGATCAATTCATCCAGGGTCTTTGCCGGTACTGTTATCGATTCTTCTGAACTATGGGTGATATCGCGTAGTGTAGCGAAGTATTTAATTTTCATGCGGATACCATTCTTGATGTATTGAATCCACCCCCCTCAGGATTTGTGTGGAGGGGGGTGGATTGTCTTTCATACCGATAAATTACGCCAGTGAAAGTTCTTTTAGTTTTTCCGGGGTCGGTACACCTTTCGTGTCCCAACCGCGCAGACTGTAGTATTCCGGCAGCATCTTATCCAGATGGCTGACTTCACCTTTAGAGGGACCCGCGGGAATCGGATCATTCATGATGCGGTCAGGTAAGCGGTCATCTTTGCCTGTGATGGCTGATTTCAGACCAAAGACACGTTCCAGGTTCCAAATGCGGTCGCCGGCTTTCATGAAATCGTCAACAGAGTAGGCTACACCGGTGACGGCGGACATCAGTGCCGCAAGTTCTTCAGCGCCGATGCCAAATGTTGTGAACAGGCATGAACCGGTTGAATCCAGTGCAGCCGTCAGGTTCTGGAAAGTGATGACCAGAGCCGGTTTTCCTTCGGTGGCATGCTGGTCAACCTTGAACGGAACACCCAGAACTTCCGGTGAAATGGTGTAACCGCGAACATGGCAGCCGCCGCGGTTGCTGGTGGCATAGTGCAGGCCGATTCCCTGAATACCACGGGGATCATAAGCCGGCATTTCCTGTTTCTTGGCAGTCATTGAAAATTCGGGGTGGTTGTAGCGGGTTGCGAGACGGAAAGAACCTTCCGCCAGTTGATCGCCAAACCCTTCGCGAGTGGCAGTCATTTCAACCAGTTTGACCATGGTTTCGGCATCACCGAACTTGATAGCCATACCGCCGGTATCTTTTCCGGTGATTATGCCGCTTTCGTACAAATCCATGGCGCATGCCACAGTCGCCGCGCACGTTATGGTATCAAGTCCGAGTTCGTTACAGATGAAGTTGGCTTTGATAATGGCATCCATATTGTCGATGCCGCAATCCGAGCCAAAACCCCAGGCTGTTTCGTATTCAGGACCTTCACCTTCACCGGCGAACTTGGGGTTGGTGACTTTGGTCGCGCGGCCGCAGGATATGATGCAGGAGAAGCAGCCACGAGGGCGGGTGACGTACTTCGCTGTTAAGGTTTCGCCACCGAATTTATCTGCGTTCGGGAAGTACCCTTCGCGGAAGTTACGGGTGGGTAGAGAACCAACGCTGTTCAAGATATTGGTAAGGACGTCAGTGCCATATACCCTCAAGCCAGTGCCGCCAACAGGGTGTTCGGAGATTTTCTTGCGGGCAATCATAACGGCTTTTTCAAAGGCTTCCGGATCAGCCACTGTGATCGGCTTGGTGCCAACAACCGAGACAGCCTTCAGGTTTTTGGAGCCCATAACAGCGCCAACGCCTGAACGACCGGCCGCCCGGTGCATTTCGTTCATAATACAAGCAAAGAGTACTTTCTTCTCACCGGCAGGTCCGATGCAGGCCACTTTCGCGTCTTCATCGGTAGCCGCGCGCAAAGCTTCTGTTGTATCGGGAACATTCTTGCCCCAGATATCAGACGCATCGCGGATTTCCACTTTATCGTCATTGATCCAAAGATAGACAGGTTTCTTCGCAACGCCTTCGATGACTATCATGTCATATCCGGCGAATTTGACCTCAGGACCAAATGAACCACCTGAATTGGAGGCAGCCAGCAGACCCGTCAGAGGAGCCTTGCAAACCACATCATAGCGGCCCATTGAGGGAGCCATGGTTCCGGAAAGAGGGCCGGGGGCAAAAATCAATTTATTATCTGGACCCAGGGGATCAATTTTGGGATCGATCTCGTCAACAAGGAGTTTGCTGGCCAGACCGCGGGCGCCGATGAATAATTTGGCGTCCTTCAAATTAGTGGGTTCTTTTGTAATCTCACCCGTGCTTAGGTTGACTCGTAAAAATACACCAGTCCAACCGTTCATGCTTCCACCTCCTTGAAAGCTTCCTTGAACTTCGTCGCGAAAGCTTTCTTTCTTGAACGGGTAGCTACATTTTCCTCAACATATTCAATTGCCTGAACGGGGCAGGCAGCAACACAGCTCGGATTATCGTCACAGGTGTCGCATTTCAAAATCGAATCGGAAACGCTGTCGTATACAGCATTTCCAAATGGACAGGCCTGAACACACATGCGGCAACGGATACATTTGCTGGCATCGTATTCAATAAGTGTTGAACCGGTAACGCGGTGCATGGCACCGGTGGGGCAAACACTCGCGCAGGGCGCGTCGTTACACTGCTGGCACATCATGGGAACTGAAATGCCTTCGCGTTCCCATGAGTAGACATGTACACGAGCAGCAGCCGGTCGGAATTGCTTTTCTTTGGCATAGCTACAGGCAACAACACAATTTTTGCAGCCTGTGCACTTGTCAGGATGGATCATGATCAACTTCGCCATTGACAAACCTCCTTCATAGAATAAATTCCACTATCAGTCTAGGCGAATGAGAGACGAAATACACCAACTATGAGGATAGTATCGCGCTGGTCAATGGATTGGAAAATCTAAAATAAACCTGTACTAAAGTACAGGTTAGTATTCGCGTAAAGAATTTAGTAAACCTGATAAGCGGGAGGGTTCATCACCATGGTAAATATACTCATCTGCTCCAGCATACAAGACGGGATAAGTGTCCTCCGGAGTATTCCCGGTCACAACAACCAGAGGATTTGATTCAAGATTATGTAATGATTGAATGACTACACCCTTTACCTGGTTCTGTGAAGGTGTACCTGTAATTTTGTTTTGATGACTTGACAGACTGAATTTACCAAAATCCGGAAGATCCCAGGCCAGAATTACCAGATCTGGATTCAAAAAGGTTGCATCTCTTAATAGCTCGCCCACGCGCTTTACTTCTGAGATAATTTCCACCTCAGGGTATGTTTGCAGAAACAGCTCGAGCGCGAGACGGATGGATGGATCATGATGCGCGATTATCACCCTTATCATTTTCGGCTCTTTTATTCCGAAAGATCAACGAGGTGGTGCTTTACGGCCAGCGAGATAACTTCCCCCCGGTTATGCGCGTTCATTTTAGACAAAATATTGGATACGTGGAATTTTGTTGTTGACAAACTGAGCGTTAAAATGGCGCTGATTTCTTGATTACTTTTCCCGGCTACCATCAACTGTAGTACTTCCTTTTCGCGGGCAGTAAGGTCAAACCCAACCAGTTCTCTTTTTTCCCCTTGGTTCATCAATAATTGGGTTACTTCCGGCGAGAATATTGTATTCCCGGCTCTCACCGCCCGGATGGCGTTTGCCAGTTCATTGGCCGAGGAATTTTTGAATAAGTAACCAGAGACGCCTGCTTCAATGGCGTCATGGATCAATTGGGGGTCAGTGAAACTTGTCAATGCGATAATTTTTATCTCCGGATAATTTTTATGCAGTTCATAGGCGGCATGCAGACCATCCATGCCTGGCATGATCAGATCCATTAAAACAACATCCGGATGGATTTTCTCTGCCAGTTTGACAGCTTCGTACCCATTTGAAGCTTCGCCGGCTAATTCGAGATCGTCAAATGCGAGGAGGAACATGCGTAAACCACTACGTACCATGGCATGATCATCGACGATCATTATTTTTATTTTTTCACCGGGCGTCATGATTCTCCTTCTTGCTTTCAACCCATTCCAGCATTATGGATGTGCCACAATTCACTTTACTATCAATTTTTAGTTCAGCGCCAATACCTATCGCCCTTTCCCGCATAATATTAAAACCGAGGTGGATGGCGGATTGAGGCATCTCTCTAAATCCACAACCATCATCTTTGATCAGTAAGGTCGCCTTCTGGCAGATACCATCCAGGTTGTTTGGAAGAATATTGAGAAAAATTGTGATTTTGTCTGCCTCTGCATGTTTAATAATATTATTTATAGCTTCCTGGGCGATTCGGTAGAAAGTTAGCCGTACATCCGCCGGGAGAAATGCCTGACCGTTGATATTCAGGTCTACAGGTTTTCGCAGCCTGCCTGAAGATGTCTCAACCAATTGTTTAAGCAATTCTTCAAGAGGTGTTTCTTCCAGTGCGTGGGGCCTGAGTTCCAGTAAAAGTGAGCGCATCTCAGCCAATGCGCCTCGGGTTAATAAACGAAGTTCGCTTAAACCTTCCAAGCCTTTTTGCGGATTTTTTTCTATTATGATGGGTAATGTCTCGGCGATCAGGCTCGCGGAAAACAGGTTTTGGGTAACAGAGTCATGTAATTCTCGAGCCAACCTGTTACGCTCTTCCACGATAGCATCCTGTTGAAGCTGGGTTCTTAACCTGGCGTTATCAATTGCCAGGGCGGCTTGAATTGAAAAATCTTTGGCCAGTGAAATTTCTTCATCTGTGATTTTGTGTTCAAGCCGGTAATACAGTGTTAGCGAACCATAGTTTTCATCACGGATCTCAATCGGAATTGAAAGCAGAGAAGAGAAATCCCTGGCGAGGTTCCTGACAGCTTGAACCAGGTCTGAACTAACATCGGGCTCTTCTATTAATTCTCGTGTGTTTGCCACAAAAATTGGTTTTTTTGTAAGAACCGCGTTGCCTGTTGCGAGTTTTCCTAAAGGAATATTTCCGTATCTGATGTAGTCATTTGATAATCCAACCAGTGCTTGAATGGTCAGGATGCCATTAACCTGAAGATGATAAATAGCAGCTGCATCAGCATTTAATAGAGGGCATGCCTGGTTGACAATGTAATTCAACAATTTTTCAAGAGGCAAATTTGTATTTAGAATTGCCAGCGTTTCCCTCAAGCTTGCCGCAACACTCTGACGTCGTTCAAGTTCAGCGAACTTTTTATGGTTTGAACGAGATGATAGGCTTTCCATATAGTTTTTTATTATATCGTTTCCGAAAAAATAAAAATCACCGGATAGTCATTTTCTATCCGGTGATTTTTGGTTTCATTAATCAATAGCTACCATTACATTGGAAGCTTTGATCACGGCATAAACATCCTTTCCCACTTTTAATCCCAGGTTTTCTACAGAATCTTTTGTGATTATTGAGACAATAGTCTCTCCGCTCGCCGTAGTAATGATCACTTCAGAATTTACGGCACCATTGATCACCTCTTTGACTTTTCCTTTAATTACGTTCCTCGCGCTTAGTTTCATTAGTTCCTCCATATTTTGTTTTGACTTGAAAACTATAATTATTATTGCACGCCAGATGATCAATAGAAAGATTATGTAATATTTTGAAAATCCAAGGATTTCAGCTGGCGTATAATAAACAATCTGTCGGTTACCAGGAAAAGTGTATGCCTGAATTTCTAAAGCTTGTATCTCCCGATGACGCTCTGAAATGTTGGATCGATAATTTTCCACCTGGCAAGCCGGAAGTGGAAAAGGTACAAACTGCCAGTTTGCATGGGCGGGTAACTGCTGATGATATCCTGTCTCCGCATCCACTACCTACTTTTGCGCGAAGCACCGTCGACGGGTATGCCGTCATAGCGAAAGACACTTTCGGATCGAGCGAGAGCTTGCCTTCTTATTTGAAATTGAATGGCGAAGTCCAGATGGGACAACCGGCTGAGGTTAAGCTTACCCTGGGATCCGCGGTGCTTATCCATACCGGTGGAATGTTGCCTGAAGGCGCTGATGCTGTTGTTATGCTTGAAAACACCCAGTCGAGCCGGCCTGGAGAAATTGAAGTGTTGAAAGCCGCGGCCCCGCTGGAAAATACAATCCAGATCGGCGAGGATGTGCAAACCGGAGAAATTGTCATCCCTGCGGGAACAAAGATCAGGGCCGCGGAAATCGGGGGATTGATGGCTTTTGGTTTTCTATCCGCCCTGGTGGTGCGAAAACCCAGGGTGGGAATAATTTCCACTGGTGATGAGGTTGTTGACCCGTCTGTTTCCCCTTCGATTGGACAGGTCAGAGATATCAATACATATACGCTGCAATCGATTGTCAACGAAAATGGCGGCGAAGCAAAGTTCTTCGGTATTGTCCCGGATGACCCGGCGAAATTAAAAATAATTCTTGAATCGGCGTTACAGGAATGTGACGCGGTTTTAATTACTGCCGGTTCGTCCGCGAGTGCACGTGATATGACTTCATTTGTCATCGACAACGCGGGGAAACCCGGAGTTATAGTTCATGGTATCAATATCCGGCCTGGGAAACCGGCCATTCTCGCAGTTTGTGATGGAAAACCCGTTATCGGCTTACCGGGGAATCCGGTAAGCGCGCTGGTTATCGCATGGCTTTTTGTACCCGACATGATAGAGAAGCTGCAAAATCAGAAATCACTACGTGTAAAAAGACAAATATCTGCCAGGTTGACAATCAATATAGCATCCCAGGCTGGCCGGGAAGATTATATTCCCGTGAAACTCATACATGATAGGGATGGATTCGAAGCCGAACCCATCTTTTTTAAGAGCAACCTGATTTTTAATCTGGTTAAGGCTGATGGTTTAATGGTCATTCCCGCGGATGCCAATGGGGTAAACGCGGGTGATACTGTTCAAGTTCTATTTTTATAGAGGCGTATGAGCGTTTACCTTCATGATATTCCACTGGCTGAAGCAAAAGCGAGATTTTCGAAGGAATTGGAATCCGCCGGACTATTTGGATTATTGAAAACGGAAGAGATCCCGCTTGACGAGAAGGCAGCGGGACGTGTATTGGCTGAACCGGTCTGGGCAAAAATCTCAAGCCCTCATTATCATGCCTCTGCCATGGATGGCTTTGCCCTTCGGGCGGAAAACTCTCAGGGATCTTCACCTTCAAATCCCATTTTGTTGCGGTATGAAGATCAGACTGTTTATGTTGACACAGGAGATCCGTTGCCTGAATGGGCGAATGCCGTAATCCCGATCGAGAATATTGAACCTTTAGATGAAAACGGTAAGATCAATGCCGATCCGCGACACCCGTATATGATCCGGATTCGGGCCGGGGTGGCTCCATGGAGCCATGTACGGCCTATGGGTGAGGATATTGTGGCAACAGAATTGGTTATGCCGGCTGGACAGACCCTTCGCCCTATTGACCTTGGCGCACTGGCAGCTTCAGGCCAAACCCGACTGGTCGTTGCGCGTCAACCACGGGTAGCCATCCTACCGACGGGGACTGAACTTGTTCCGATAGGAAGCGAGTTGCATACCGGCGATATTATTGAGTTCAACTCTGTGGTTCTTGGCGCGCAGGTTAACCTATGGGGCGGGTTGGCTGACCGTTACCCGATCACCAAAGATAATTTTGACACCATCTGCAGCCGGGTGGAAGAGGCTGCCCGGGAACATGACCTTGTTCTGATCAATGCCGGTTCATCGGCGGGTGCGGAAGATTTTTCGGTGAGTGTGATCGAAAAATTGGGAAAAGTACTTGTGCATGGCGTGGCCGTCAGGCCGGGGCACCCTGTAATTCTTGGGATTATAAACAGGAACGGCAGTTGCCCGATACCCATCATTGGAATTCCCGGGTATCCGGTATCAGCCGCGTTAACCGGTGAGATTTTTGTCCAACCATTGTTGTCTTTATGGTTGGGTAAAGAAGACCAATCGAATGACCAAAAAATAACAGCAAAGATCACACGCAAGGTTAATTCACCTCAAGGTGACGATGATTTCATGCGCGTAGCTGTAGGACGGGTGAACGGACAGCTGCTCGCCGCGCCATTGGCGAAGGGCGCGGGAATGATCAACACGCTGGTACACGCGGATGGGATTGCCTTGATACCCAGAGGAATTCAGGGATTGGAAGCCGGGTCTGATGTTGAGGTCAAGTTGTACCGCAGTCAAAAAGACATCGAACGGACAGTTTTTGCCATCGGTTCACACGATCTCACGCTTGATGTTTTGGCGCAATATCTTGTAAAGAAATCCCGGCGTCTGGTTTCAGTCAATGCCGGGAGCCAGGGTGGATTGGTTGCAATCCGGCGGGGCGAAGCGCATTTCGCGGGTTCACATCTATTAAATCCTGAGACGGGAGTTTACAACCAATCATATATAAAGGAATATCTTCCTGATACGCCTGTATCTGTCTTCGGCTGGGTAGGGCGGGAGCAGGGATTGATAGTTCAAAAAGGGAATCCAAAAGGCATCACATCACTATCCGATTTATCGCGCCCGGGGGTTGCGTATATCAATCGTCAGCGTGGATCCGGAACCCGGGTGCTTCTGGATTATTACATGGAAAAACTTGGTATATCAAGGGAAACCATTGCTGGCTATCAAAATGAAGAATTTACCCATCTGGCAGTTGCCGCCGCAGTGAAATCCGGCCGGGCAGATTGTGGAATGGGGATTACAGCCGCGGCAAACGCGCTCGGGTTGGATTTCGTTCCCCTTTATACAGAGCTGTATCAATTGGTTGTTCCCAAAAATGTTTTGGAAAGCCATCTATTGGACCCAATTTTTGATCTGGCTCAAGACCGCGAATTCAGAGAAGCAATAATGAAATTGCCGGGTTATGATATATCCCAAATAGGGCAATTGATTATCTAATTATTGATATATCATCAAGAACCAGGGATGCCTGTCGTTTGGCTGCCAGGCATCCCTTTTTTTCAATTGTGATGGTTTTTTACCATATCAGGTGATTAAACACATATCACTATAATTACTATAATTATTTCAACTTGGTTTACGAGCTATTCTTTAATTATGCAGATAATTCAACATATTCATTATGGCGCGGGTCTAAAACTACTGGGTGATCCAACCCGGTTAGGTATATTACGCAATTTAATTGCCAGGCAAGCGACAATTTCTCAGTTGGGGGAAATTTTCCAAATACATCCGGCTCAGGTAAGAAATCACATAAAAGTATTGGAGAAAGCCGGTTTTGTTGAACTTATTTCGGTTCAAATGGGGAAAAATTTTGTTGAGAAATATTATCGTGCTACCGCAAGAATGTTTGTGGTTAATGAAGTCATATTGTCTGAACCTCCGGCGAAAGATCAACTGGTTGTTCTTGCAAGTGACGACCCCGCTCTAAATTTCTTGTTTTCCCGTGTCAACGAGAAATTAAACCGGAATTACATTTATACGATTCCAGTTGGCAGCCTGGACGCATTGATTTTCTTGCGCGATAAATTTAGCGACATAGCCGGATGTCATTTGCTTGATCCTTTCACGAAGACCTATAACATACCTTATATCCACCATTTATTCAGTGATGAGGAGATGGTAGTGGTCAATTTTGTTGGCCGGGAACAGGGGTTGTATGTGGAAAAAGGTAATCCAATGAATATCACCGGGTTGGCTGACCTGACCCGGGATGGTGTTACTTTTAAGAATAGAAATAGAGGGGCTGGTACAAGGGTTTGGTTTGACCAGCAGATTAAGTTGCTTAACATGCGGTATGAGGATATCAATTTATCGCCAGGAGAGGCATTAACCCACTCCGAGGTGGCAAAATCAGTGGCTGCCGGGTTAGCCAGAGCAGGTCTTGGGATATATTCTGTATCACGGGCTTATGGACTTGATTTCATTCCCCTTTTCACTGAGCAATATGACCTTGTGATGCGAAAAGAGACTTTAGATTCTCCTCAATTCCAATCGGTGATTGAAATGTTAGGCAGCCAGGCGATCAAGGATTTTATAGTGCGTTTAGGGGGATATTCAGTGACAACCATGGGAAATATTTCTTTAATGTAATTTCCAGGTTTAAAAATAGTAGTTTTCATTATTTGCCATTTGCTTATTTTAAATGCACATTAAAAAAGTTTTTAAATCTTGTGTTACATTAAAATTTTTTATAATATAAAACCATCAAAGGTCTCCCCACAGATGATCAAAGTAAACACGTGCCTTTATGGTTCATTAGCCCGGTTTGGTGGTGGTAAATATGTAGCCGAGGTAATGGTTGATTTGGCTCCAGGTTCAGGAAAGCTTGAACTACTGGACTTTTTGGGTATTCCCGCTGATGAGAGAGGTTACCTTTTTATCAACGCGGTATTGTGTGAAGTCCCCGGTATTTCTACCGGCGCCAATGAGATTTTGAATGATGGTGACCATGTTGGCATCTTTTCGAAGGACCGCCTGTTCCCATTCCAATATCGTGACGGGCTGCCCATTTCAGACGGATTGCGGAAGACACTGCGAGAACATGGTGCCATGCACCATTCTTACAAATAAGACCTAGATATCTCCATTTTGTGCCATTCAAGATGACCAGTTGTACAAATTTCTATAACAAAAGGAGCTTCAAGAATGCCGAAAAAAATATTACGAATTGACATGACCAATCTAAAGGCAACGTATGAAGATGTGCCTGTGAAATGGTCAAAATGGGCTGGCCGCGGTCTGACTTCCGCTATTGTTTGCGATGAGGTGGACCCGATGTGCCATCCACTTGGCCCGAACAATAAAGTTGTTATCGCTCCAGGGTGGGTTTCAGGCTCACCGGCTGCCCCCAGCAGCGGACGAACGTCATTCGGCGGCAAGAGCCCTTTGACGGGTGGTATCAAGGAATCAAATGCCGGTGGTATGTCTTCACAGAAAATAGCAAAACTGCGCCTGGCCGCGATCATTATTGAAGGTACCCCGGCCAAAGGGAAATGGTATACCCTGATCGTCAGCAAGGACGGCGTCAAATTTGAGAATGCCGCCGAACTGATGGGAAAAGGTATGTATGAAGTTGATGAGATCCTCGGGAAGAAATACCCCAAACAGGCAATCATTGGCATAGGACCCGCCGGTGAGATGAAATTGTCAAATGCGGGTATCTCGGTAAACGACCAGGAAAACCGCCCGGGCCGATATGCCGGACGCGGCGGTATGGGTGCCGTTCTGGCCTCCAGAGGCGTAAAAGCCATGGTTATTACCGATGATGGCGCGCCGGGTGTTGAAATTGCCAATGAAGAACTCTTTAAAGAAGGCCGCCGGAAACTGACCGAAGCCATTCAGGAACATGGCCTGACCAAGAAAGATGGCGGGTTGAATGCCTATGGCACCGCGGTACTTGTGAATATTCTCAACGAAGCCGGCGGCTTGCCAACCCGCAACTTCAGCGCCGGCCAATTTGAAGGCGCCGCGAAGATCTCTGGTGAAGCGATGGCAGAACTCTGCGAAAAACGCGGCGGCGAAGGCACGATGGGCCACGGCTGTCACCCGGGTTGTATTATTAAATGTTCCAATATCATCCCTGACGAGAAAGGCAACGCGGTTGCCTCTTGCGTGGAATATGAAACCACCTGGGCGTTGGGCGCGAACTGCGGTATTGACAACCTCGATTACATTGCCCAGATGACCCGCGAATGTAATGATATCGGCCTGGATACCATTGAAGCCGGCAACACAATTGCCATCGCGATGGAAGGCGGCCTATTGGAATTTGGTGACGAAAAGGGCGCGTTGAAATCCTTTGATGAGATCCGCAAGGGTACACCGTTGGGCCGCATTCTGGGTCAGGGTGTTGAAGCGACGGCAAAGGCGTTCGGCGTCCATCGTGTTCCGGTTGTGAAGCATCAATCCATGCCGGCGTATGAACCACGTGCTGTAAAGGGTATCGGGGTGACGTATGCCACAACTCCCATGGGCGCCGACCATACCGCCGGGTACACGATCGCGCCTGAGATCGCCGGTGTCAGCGGGAAATTGGATCCTTTGTCTGATGAAGGTAAAGCTGAGTTGTCTCTCACCTTCCAGGCTGCCACTGCTTTCATTGACAGCAGCGGATACTGCCTGTTCATCGCTTTCCCAATCCTTGATATTGCCAAGGGCTGGGAGGGGATGGCTGAATCTGTTGCCGGTGTAACGGGGTTGAAGATCTCGGGCACTGATGTGATCGGTATTGGCAAAGAGATCTTAAAAATGGAACGCCTCTTTAATGAGCGTGCCGGTTTCACAGCCAATGACGACCGCCCGCCGGAATTTATGCGGGAAGAAACCCTTCCGCCGCATAACGTAAAGTGGACAATTACTGACGAACAGCTTGATTCTGTGTATTCGTGGGTTCACGAAGGCTAACCGGGCTGATTAACAAACCAAACAAATCCGGGGACGGTTCCAACACCGTCCCCGGTCAATAGAATTATGCCTGAATATCATGATATCTTTTGGGGATATGCAATTACATATCCCGATTTTTGGATACATTTAAACTCTGATAATGCGGTCTATTTTGCCGCCAGTAAAGATTGCCTGGATCCGCTATATGAAGAACCTGACGCGGGATTTATTGCGATCCAGGGGGAATGGAACTGGGCGAAAAAAGATTTACAGCCGCTTTGGATTGAGAAGATTGGCATGGTTGCCGGTTTCATGGGGGCCAAGGATATCGGATCAGCCCCCTGGCGGATGGCCGGCGCTACCGGATTGGAAGCAGAGATCGTGCTTCCTAAAAAAGAAAACAGGCGGTTATGGACAGGAATTCTGGCCCTCGATTTCTGTGTGTTGCATTTTATGGTATCTCACCCGAAGACAGTGCGGACAACATTCGAACCTCTGGCAACCAGTGTGATTTCGAGCTTGAAATTTATCGCGCCGAAGGAGGGAGAAAATCTTTCTCCTGAGGGTGTTCCTGTACCTCCCGGTTTTCGTAATATAGATCCGACAACCGTTATTGAGGATATTGATGATGCCGCCTTATGGCACGCCTATGACGGCGCATCTGATTTGGGGGCTTTGCAGTCATTTTATGTGCGTGAGTTGCCTGCCAATAAATGGAATATTATTGAATATGTTCCCTTTACAAAATTCTCTGACCTGGGTTTTGCCCGATATAAAATACAAAAGGGAGACCAGGTTCTTACCCTAGGATTAATGCCCGGGCAGCCAGATATTGTGGAAGGTTTACAAAGTCACTCAAAAATCGTGTATAAAGAAAGTGGCGAATGATTGTCCAATTACGGGTAATTGCAGCAGGAGTTTCTGATGCGAGTTTCGGTTAAGCTTTTTGCCACATTGACACATTACGGCCCGGGTGTGCGGGCTGCCGAACCTTTTACGGTTGACCTGCCAGACGACGCGAAGGTGATCGACCTGATCAATTCCCTTCATATCCCTCCTTTGGAGGCGCATGTTGTCTTTATTAATAACATCATTGTCCGACACGATACGCCAATTTCCGTTGGCGACAATATTGGTATTTTTCCCCAGGTCGCTGGTGGATAAATGATAATTATCCTTAAAAATTACCAGGGTCTGCCTGCGATTCTGCATCCCTTGATTCCTCTCAGGTGATCGTTAAATGAAAAAACAGTTCCTTTTTAAAGCCCATATTGACGAACAAGGGAGATTGGTCATCCCTGGGGACCTGGTTTCACGTTTTGGTTTAGAGCCGGGCGTTGATGTGTATATAGAGGAAGGAAATAATGAGATCAGGCTTCACCGGCCTGTTTCCAAACTGGCGAAAGTCTATATTGAGGTGACGAATCTGTGCAACCTGGATTGCCAGACCTGCATGCGCAACGTTTGGGGTGAACCTTCGGGTATGATGAGCGACGCCACCTTTGAAAGGATTTTTACCGAAATTAAGGAATTGGCAGTTCTGCCTACCGTGTTTTTCGGCGGGTATGGAGAACCGCTGATCCACCCGAAGATCGTTGAGTGGGTGAAGAAATTCAAAGGGATCGGCGCCAGGGTAGAGATGATCTCTAATGGGCTTCTCTTGACAGAAGTCCGGTCACTTGAATTTATCCGGGCGGGACTTGATGTGATTTGGATTTCGCTGGATGGTTCATCTGAAGAGAGTTATGTGGATATTCGGTTGGGTTCCTCACTGCCGGTGGTGATTGATAATCTTAAAAAACTGCGCTATATCCGTCACAAGGCGACCGATATTGATAATACACTTCCCAATCTGGGTATCGCGTTTGTGGCAATGAAGAAGAACATAAAAGATCTTCCTGAAGTTCTACAATTGGGAATTCAACTTGGCGCCACCCGGTTTTCTATCAGCAATGTGCTCCCTCATACACCAGAATTGAATGACCAGATCCTGTATAAACGGTCTATGCAAAATATGGTTGGCCGTCAGAACACATCCTATCCATTGGTCAATATGGCCCGAATGGACTGGAATGATGTGACCAAAGAGGTACTGGCGTATGTATATGGCCGGAAATTCCGCCTGGAATTAGCCGGGTATGAGATCAACCGGGCGGTGGATACCTGTCCATTTGTTGAGCAGGGAAGCATGTCTATCCGTTGGGATGGCAGTGTGTCACCGTGCCTGCCATTGCTCCACACTAACCAGTATGTGTGCCGGTCGCAATTGCGAAAAACTATGAATTACACTCTGGGGAATATCAATGAGAATGGTGTTTTAGGCATCTGGAAAAGTGACAAATATTATGAATTGCGTGACCGTTTGCAGCGGTTTGATTTCTCTCCGTGCACATTCTGTGACGGATGCGAATTATCAGAAAACAATGTAAATGATTGCCTTGGAAACACGGATATCGCCTGCGGCGGTTGTTTGTGGGCACAGGGCTTTATACGGTGCCCGTAGGATTTTAATTGGTTATCGTGGGAATAACAACCGGGGCGGGATAATTTGCGAAGTCCGACCTCTTGCACTTCATGCGTCGCCCGGGGGGATGAAATGTGTTTGATACGTGTATATGGGGGATGATATATCTGGAAGGTGCACAGATATTGGGATCCCTTGTTTAATTTGTCCAAATATTCGACAAAATCCTATCCCGTTGCACCC
Source organism: uncultured Leptolinea sp. (assembly GCA_964404415.1). Lineage (GTDB taxonomy): Bacteria > Chloroflexota > Anaerolineae > Anaerolineales > Anaerolineaceae > Leptolinea. Next base: position 25,018 of record CAYOKC010000017.1, read on the forward strand.
CAGTTGCACCCTTTAATATGGTCAGGGGTGCAACCGGGACTATTCCTGGTTGCTCCATGACTGAATATTTATAAGTAACCTCCAAAAGAGCTGAATTGAATTCAATTTTCATGATTATTTAAAGTGTATTATTGAAGGCGTAATTCTGATAATATTGCAATTATTTTATTATTATGTTCCTCAAGCCGTGTGCTGACACGGATGTGGTTGGTCAATCCGAATGAAGAACAATCTCGCACCTGAATGGATTTTTCTAATAACAATTGTCGAAAGTCCCGGGCAGGAATATTTATATAAGTAATCCCATAATGGGTTGATGATGACACAAACGGAAAACCTGAGCGACTCATCAGTGAGAAAAAATCTGTTTTTATCCCTGCAAGTGTAACTAGCGTTTTTTCGTAATAGTCGAGGCTATGCAACGAAGCTATTCCTGCTTCCTGGGCATAGGCGTTCACACTCCAGGCTGGTTGGAAACCGGTCAACCTCTCGATTTTCTCCTGAGGCCCCATAACATAACCCAAACGTAAACCGGCAAGTGCGAAATCCTTGGTCATTGACCGGACAACCAGGCAATTTGGGTTATCGACAAAATGAAAGAATTGCCCGTCTACAAATGAGCGGTACGCTTCATCCAGTATAAAAACGGTCTCCGGGGTACACCCTCGCAGTAGATCGGTAATCGTGTCATCAGGAATGAATTTCCCGGTAGGATTGTTGGGATTACAAACAAATACCAATCGGGGAGAGTTTTTCTCGATCTCTTCATACAATTTATAAACCGGTGGAGAAAAATCAGGCGGTTCCGCCCGAATTTCCTGTACAATGGCGCCACAAGCCTCCGCCGCTCTGCGATATTCCCCGAACGTAGGACCGAGTATCAGAACCCGGTCACCTTTCTGAAGATAGGCGTGGCAGATCAGCCAGAATAATTCTGACGTTCCATTGCCCACCAGAATCCTGTCAAAATCAACGCCGCTTAAGTCTGATAAATCGGAACGCAATTGCGAACACTGCCTATCCGGATAGGTGGATATGTCTACGGTTTTGAGGGATTCCATAACAGCAGGTGAGGGGCCAAAAGGGTTACTGTTGACGGAGAAATCAATCAGGTTGTCTTTTGAAACTCCCAACCTTCTCAGCTCAAGCGGGTCAATCCCACCATGCTCTTCAGAGGTATGCGTATCGGACAATTATCAATCCTCCACAAAAGATCAAGCTCAAGAATAACGAGATCGTGACAAGGTATCCGGCTTTTTTCAGATCATTTGAATCCGGAGTTTTTTCTGATCCAATCAGGCAGTAATTCCCCGGCTTTTCCAGAATGATGTTCAATGCTCCGGCCGCCGCTGACATTGTCCAACCAGCATTCGGGCTGCTGGTTGTGGTGTGCTGTTGCAGCATGACAGTAAATGCATTGCGGGTATCAAACCGGCCGAACCACGCGGCGGCTACAAGTATTAATCCGGATAGACGGGCAGGAATCCAGTTCAGGATATCGTCCAATCTCGCGGTGAATTTTCCAAAGTATTCAAATTCTGACGTATGGTATCCGATCATCGCGTCTGCTGTGTTGATAAACCGGTACGCCCATGCCAGCGGAAGGCCGCCAGGTATAAAGAAAAACAGGGGAGCAAAGAAACTGTCCGTCAGGTTTTCTGCAAGCGATTCGATCGCCGCTGAAGCTACCTGAGAACCGGTCAGCCCACTGCTGTCGCGACTTACCAGATGCCACGCCACCAGCCGGCGTGCTTCTTTGAGGTCATTAACCATAAGGGCTGCGCGAACTTCGTCACCAGCTTTGAGCAATCCACGATAGGCAAATGTGGGTTTTAGCAGAATGCCTGTCAGAATACCTGTTACCCAATCCGGGAGCACGGTAGATGCCCGGATGAAAGCCACCCAGGGTAACGAGAAAACCATAGCGCCGGTAAGTGTCAAACAAGCGCCCAGCCAGAACCTTCTGGCATTTGATCCGCAATTCCACTTTCGGGTGAAAAACCGAATAAACTGCCCCATGGCCACAACGGGATGAAACCGGTTTGGCGGGTCTCCGAGAAAAAAGTCCAATAAAAAAGCAGTTATCAACGCAGTGATTGAAATGGTCATTTTCCGTGAAATCGTCCTTAAACAACATCCGCGTGGTGATCAGGCATATAGCGCAAATCATTCACCCCGGATGATCCGTTCCAGTTCAGGCAAATTGATGGAAGCCTCGACACTGTCAGCCAGATTATCAAGCGAAACCTGGAATGTGACCGTTTGAGAAGAAATTGCCTGCATCTGCCAGCCAATACTTTTTAACCAGGCATGGCGGAAACCATCATTCGCGAAAAGTCCATGAATGTAACAGCCCCAGACTTTGCCATCTTTCGAAGCTCCTCCATCCAATACATCTGCCGGTGAGCCATTCCGGTGATTAATTTTAAGCCAGTGGATGTCCATTTCCGTACGGCCCATGTGAATCTCGTAGCCGGAGACCAATGTTCCTTCTATTTCATGTATCCATCCCTGTCCACCCGTGATTTCTGAAAATACCTGAAACGTGGATTTCTCGGGAATGAACATGGTTTGACCGGGCAACAAACCCAGCGCATCGATCCTGGTGAAATTGGATTCCAATTGGTCTGGATCTTCAATACAAGTCCCAAGCATTTGATAGCCACCGCAAATTCCGGCTACTGAGCCGCCGCGTTGGGCATACTCGCAAATAATTCCGTCCAATCCGGTAGACCGCAGCCATTTCAGGTCAGCCACTGTACTTTTTGTTCCGGGAAGGATCACCGCGTCTGGCCCGCCGAATTCTTCCACGGAACGCACATAGCGAATTCTGACACCTTTTTCAGCTTTTAAAGGGTCAAAATCATCGAAATTGGCAATCCGGGGGAAACCTATAACGGCAATATCGGTGAGTAGTTCATGAGCATCTTGATTTACTGGAGTCTGTTCTTCAATGGAAACCGCATCTTCATCCGGCAAATTCAGGTCACGCAGATATGGCACAACCCCCAGTACAGGGATATTTCCCTTTTCTTCCAGAATCTTAATCCCGTCGGAGAACAATGTGGGATCACCCCGAAATTTGTTAACAACAAGCCCGCGGATCAACCGGCGGTCTTCTTCATCGAGCAGCCAGAGAGTACCCAGTAACTGGGCAAAAACTCCTCCACGGTCGATATCTCCCACGAGCAGAACAGGCGCGCCGGCGTATCGGGCAACTGCCATATTGACAATGTCCGTTCCTTTCAGGTTCATCTCTGCCGCGCTGCCAGCTCCTTCGATGATGACCAGATCGTACTCCTGAACTAACCGATCCAGGGAATTCTTTACATATTCCCACAGAGTATTTTTATGCCTGTAATAATCACGGGCGCTCAGGGTTTTCCAGACGCGTCCGTTGACAATCACCTGTGATCGGGTATCAGCTTCCGGTTTCAACAGGATCGGGTTCATATCCACGGTTGGTTCCAGGCCGGCAGCCATGGCCTGAAGAGCCTGAGCCCGCCCGATCTCACCGCCGTCCGGGCAAACAGCCGCGTTGTTGGACATATTCTGCGCTTTAAATGGCGCCACCCGGATTCCCCGGCGTGAAAAGATTCGGCAGAGAGCTGTTACCAGAAGACTCTTGCCAGCAGATGACATGCTTCCGACAACCATCAACGTTTTTGCGGTCATTTTGGTTCACCCACTTTAGTGCCGGCAGATTCCATACCGCCGGTCAATGCGATATTTTGCATAAAGAAAGTGGCGTACTGACCGGAAAAGATATTTTCCAATGTTCCGTTCTGCAACAATTCATGGCCGGTTCCATCAGTAATAGTTCCTCTGGTATCCAACGCCCAGATATTGTCGGCTATTTGTATCACAAGCTCCAGGTCATGGGATGAGATAAGGATCGTCTTTTTCTCCAGATGTGCAATTTCTTTCAGGCTAAAAAGAAGATCAACCCTGTTGGGCCAATCCAGAAAGGCGGTTGGTTCATCCAGGATCATGACTTCCGTTTGCTGCGCCAGTGCGCGTGCGATCATCACTTTCTGCCGTTCTCCGTCACTCAGTTCTCCGAAATTTTTCCCGGCCATTGAGGATGCTTTCACCCGTTCCAGCGCTTGTTTGACGATTTGATGGTCTTGATCTGATAAATTCCCCAACCAATCCGTGTATGGAAGCCTTCCAAGTTCAACTACCTGGTTCACAGATAGATCACCGGGATGCGGTGTGTCTGTCATAACAATGCTGATTTTTCTGGCTAATTGGTCTGGAGTGTAGCGGGATATCGACTCGCCGGAAAGCAAAACCTTTCCTTTCACCGGTTTCTGCAGTCCAGCCAGGGTTCGTAATAAGGTCGATTTTCCAGTACCGTTTGGCCCGATCAAGCAGGTCAACTGCCCCGGGCGTAGATGCAGGTTCAAGCCTTCAACGATGGTTCTTTTTTTCGTGCGGCTGTGATAACCGATGGAAAGATCATGCGTTTCCAAATTTAATGAAATCATGCGCTGAAAACTTTCCGCAGGTTTTTCTGCCTTAGGATCACAAAAATAACCACGGGAGCCCCAATTAAGGCAGTGATACTGTTCAATGGAAGCACGGAATTGCTTCCGGGGAATTGTGTGAGAATATCTGCCACCAACGAGACTGTTCCACCGGCAACAGCGCAGGCGGGCAAAACCAGACGATGGTCAGAACTGCGCATTAATCCCCGGCATAAATGGGGAACGGCGATCCCGATAAAACTGATCAACCCGCAAAAAGCCGTTGTGGCGCCAGCCAGAAGGGATGCCGTGACGATGATCATCCAGCGGGCTTTCAGGGGATTGACCCCCAGACTGCGGGCGTATGTTTCACCCAGCAATAGCGCATTAAGGGGTTTTAATGTTAGTACCGAAAAGCCCATGGATACCAGTATGACTGGCGCCAGACCCGTCAATTGACTCCAAGTAACGCCGCTGTAACTTCCGAAAGTCCATGAAAGGTAGGCCTGTATGTTTTCCGGCATGGAAAATTGGATCATAATGCGCACTACCGCGCTAACCAGGTACCCCACGAGTACACCAATGACCAGCAATGTTACCGTATGCACCCGCCGGGCCAATGTAACAACAAAAAGAAAGACAGCCGCCGCTCCCAATGTGGACGAGAGAATTATGCCGAGATCACCGGATAAACCAAGCTTCTGCAAAAAAAATGTCCCGGTACCACCAGTCACCAAAAGAACACATGCCGCTCCCAGACTGGCGCCGGAAGAAATGCCCAGGATATACGGGTCAGCCAAAGGGTTATGGAACAATGTCTGCATTTGAAGACCGGCGATGGCCAGAGACGCGCCTGCCAGAATAGCCGTCAGACTCTTGGGGAGCCGAAAGTCAATGATAATGGTCCGCCAGGCTGAATTATCCGGTGTTTTGCCAGTAAAAATGTCAATAATGCTCCCCGGCGGAATACGCACAGAGCCCAGCATTATATCCAGCATCCAGAAAAATAATAGAGCTGAGAACAGCCCCAACCATATCCATGTCAACCGGCTTATTGAATACGAGTGCTTTCGCATCATTACTTCTTCGGACCGGAATCGATGTGCCGGTAGTATTCCAGCGTGTGGTCAGGCAAAATCTCGGGGTGCAGAATTGAAATTAAATCCTCAAGTATTTTCTCGGGGTGTACCAGCCCGCTACCGTTGTAATCATTGCCGCCGCCGGCACTTAACCGTGCGTTGTTGTTGTAGACTCGGTTTTCTTTGAATGAACGAAAACCGGTGTACCGTGTATCCGCAGCCAGAAAGTCATCTGCTGTTTTCCATTTAAGAGACTGGTCAAACCAGTATTCGGCATCCAATCCCTTTTCCATAACCGCTTCAAAACTCATGGGTATCCGCCCGGATGAGGAATCATCCGTCCACAGATAGCTTCCCCCCGCGTCTTTAATATATGTCGCCTGATAGCTGAGGCCGCCTGGCACATTCCAATTTCCATTAATCTCATACCCGAGAAGAACAGTCGGCCGGGAACTGACTTTTTCAGTTAACGCTTTCATTTTCAGGTAGCGTTCTTCCACATCCTTGAAGATTTTTTCCGCCTGTTCTTCCTGGTTGAAAAAGAGCGCCATGAATTTGATCCATTCAGCCCGGGCTAATGGAGACTCTTCCATAAAATCAGAAAAGATGACCGGTTTCAATCCTTTCTGCATGAGTAACTGGTAATCATCTTTTCCAGAATTTCCTAATGCCAGCGTGGTGATCACTTCCGGATTTACTTCCAGCAGTTTTTCAATATTGACATCCGGGCCGTTTCCCACCGATTGGATACTTCCTTTTTCAAGTCCTGAGGTCACACCGGTTGTATTCACATATTCCGCGTTTCCGACCGCTACAAGAGAATCAAGATCATTCAACGCTTCCAGATATGGTAGGTGCGTAGCCGCCAGGCTGGCCATTCGCTTTACCGGTATCTCAATCACAGCAGCGTTTCCGATATCTTCAGAAACCAGCGTACCGCGCTGTACCAGATAATATGTAAAAGGGGCAGATGCATTTCGCCAGGGTTTTAGTACCGTTAATATCTTATATGTGGAATGATATTCCACAGAAAACGCTTTCGCATAGCGAAGGGTAGTGGTCTGGCTTCCGGCATTATTCCCAACTGGCATGGTGGATTGTAATGCGATTGGAATCGGGGTGGACGTATCAGGAGCAACCCCGGAGACGCAACCTGAAAGGAAGGACATCAGGATCACCAGTAGAAGCAACAGTCGGGGCATTTACTTATCTCCGATATTTTTATTAGTGTTTTTCCAATCCCGGCACCGGTTGACAAAGTTGTGCGCGAGTTGCCCGTCACGGGAAAAATGCAGGTGGATATATGAGGCCAGAAGGTTATCATTCGCGTAACCCTCCGGAATTGAATCCGCCGCTTTATTCCCGGGTGAAACGGAATATGCGGAAAAGTGGTGATCATCCAATTTCCATACGGAGTAGTGAAATTCATGGCCGCGCAGATGGAGCCCCGCCGGACCGATAAGTGTCTCACGATTCGTTGTCACTTCGCGGTACCCCATGGTCAACCGTGTGCCCATTTCGCACCACCCCGGCAAAATACCGGTGAGAGGATGGCGTTTTTCATCTTCGATTATTCCCTGTGTCAGATACATCAGACCACCACATTCCGCATATACAGGCATTCCTTGCCGGCTGTATTCAATGATCTGGCGTATCAACGGCTGGTTCCCGGACAACACTTCCGCATATAATTCCGGATAGCCGCCACCGAAGTAAATTCCATCAATGTCATCCGGCAGACGGGTGTCCGTCAATGGGCTGAAGGGGATGATCTGAGCGCCATTTCTACGTAACTCGTCCAAATTTTCTTCATAGTAAAAACAAAAGGCTTCATCGCGGGCAACAGCCAACCGGACATCCGGTTCGGGCTGGCTATTGGATGAAGGTAAATTCCCGGGGAGTTCAAAACCTTGTGCATCCTCCGCCATTTTCCGCAGATAAGTCAGATCAACATACCGGCTGATGATGTCTGCCGCCTGGTCAATGAATTTGTTCGCCGTTGTCGGCTGTTCCGCCACGGTAAACAATCCCAGATGCCTTTCAGGAATCTGCAGTTCCTGCAGTCGCGGTATACAACCCAGTACAGGAACGCATGTATATTTCTCAATGACTTCTTTCAACCATGACGCGTGAGTTTCGCTCCCTACACGATTACAAATCACGCCTGAAAGTTTCAGAGACGGATGAAAGGTAGTCAATCCATGGACGATTGCTGCCGCACTGCCGGACATTTTGGCGCAATCCAGAACCAGAATGACAGGGCATTTTAGTAATTCCGCGATAGACGCAGAGCTGCCGTCAAACGGGTCCGCGCCGTGACCATCGAACAGTCCCATTACGCCTTCGATAATGCTCAAAGAGGTGGTTGATGACGCATCAGAAAAAATCTGGGTGACCTGGTCCGGCGGCAGCATCCAGGTATCCAGATTCCGTGACGGCCTCCCGGTGGCAAGGGTGTGGTACATCGGATCGATATAATCCGGACCTACCTTAAATCCCTGTACACTTTCCTTCCGGGAAAAGGCGGACATTAATGCTATTGAAATAACACTCTTCCCGGAACCGCTGGAGGGAGCCGTGATCATTATTCGAGGACGGTTCATTTTGCGTTTTGCTCCATGGAAATAACCGGCCGGATCAAAAGAATGGAGAAATATGGTGCAGAATTGTCCGCGATATCTTTCATTCCGCAATACACTGCCTCACCTTTAGTGGAAGCATGTTCTACAAATGCCAGTTCACAGGGAGTATCTATGGCTGCCAATAATTCTTTGATCTTTTGTAAATGCCGGCCAGTTTTATAAAATACAACCGTGTTTCCCTGTGAGAGCCATGTCTTAAGGTGTTCCAAACCGGATTCTGCCGGTGAGATGATCAGCCGGGAATTCTCCAATGCCAGCGGGAAACCGGCCGCGGCAGCGGCGGCATTCATGGCGGTGATTCCCGGACAAATCTCCACTGGAATACCGGGCGGAAGTAAAGAAATTACATGCTGAAACGAACTGTACAGAAGGGGATCCCCCTCTGTAATAAATACGACATCCATACCCGCATTGAGCCGAGAGAGGATGTCGTTGACTGCTATCTGCCTGTCATTCAAACGCGCCGAATGGTCTTTTGACATTGAGAAGCGCAACGGCAGTTCCTGCTGTTCAGGTTTGAATAATTGCGCGGCGGTTTGACGGGCATAGCTGTTTCCTTTGCCATCCACAACAAACGCGATTACAGAGGCGGATTGAATCAGGCGCACAGCCCTGAACGTTAATAATTCCGGGTCGCCAGGGCCGACCCCAACACCGATCAATCTCCCTGTCATGAGATCATCCTTTCCGGTATGCTGGCAGAAAGAATATATACCGGATTTGACGGCACCAACCGGGTGCCGTTTCCGGTGAGAGCGCTGTAGGAGAATCTGGCTTCTGTCACTTCCGGTTGAAACCCGTTTTCCCGCATCCATGCCAGCGCAGCCAGGAGGTTTTCCAGCAGAGTGAAATTTGCCACAATCCGGCATTTCAATTTTCCCGCATTTTTGACAGCGGTGAGGATTTCTAACAACTGCCCGCCGCTGCCGCCAATAAATACAGCGTCAGGTTGGGGGAGGTCATTTAATTTTTCTGGGGCTTCTCCCGTAATAACGTGGATATTCATGGTGCCAAAACGGGTCATGTTTTCACGAATGCAATCCAGACAGGATTTTTCTTTTTCAATGGCAAAAACCTCACCCCGCCAGGCTAATTCGGACATTTCGATGCTCATCGCGCCGCTGCCAGCGCCAATGTCCCAAACTATGTCGGTTTCACAAAGTGACAGCCGTTCGAGACTAATCACCCGTACGTCCCGCTTTGTGATCAATCCATTGATATGGGCGTACGCCGAATCCGGCCGTGACGAAAAAGCCGCCGGCGCAGACCAGTTTTCATCATGGATCACCAGTAAGACATTCAAGGGGGCGAAGCCTTTTTCAGGTAATTGTGAGAGCCGCGTCTCTGTGATGGTTTCGCCGGCTTCTCCGAGATTTTCACAAACAATCGCGCGGCAATCCGGCGTACCGGCGGAAAGAAGCTTCTGTGCTATCCATGCGGGTGACTGCCTGGGGTCTGTCAAAATGCCGGTTTTCTTGTTATGACGAACCAAACCGATCACCTCTGAAACGGGCCGGGCGTGAGCGCTGGTCAGAGCCGCATCCTGCCAGGTGATGCCCACATGTGCGAACGCCATTTGCAGGCTGCTAACTGCCGGAAAAATCTTTACTTCTTCCGCGGGCAGTTGTGACAATACTGTCCCGGCAATCCCAAAGAAGCCGGGGTCACCGGAAGCCAGAATCACGACCTTAACTTTTGATGATCGGTTTTTAAGCCGCTTAATGGAATCAATCAGTCCACTGCTTAATGTGACCCGCCGAGCCTTGCAATCCGGCAGTTGCGAAAGCAGCCTCTCACCCCCCCAGATTTCATCAGCAAAAAGAATCCGGGTTAACAGGGTCTGGTTCAAACCGGTTACACCTTCTTCGCCAATTCCTATGATGACAACCGGTTCAGGCATCTTGATGTGCCTCCAACGATTCACCAGCCAGCAGCTTTCCTTTAAGTGAAAAAAGACTTATTGCTGTGTTGAGCCGCCCATCACAGCGTGTAAAAACCTCGCGTGCTGCCATTCGGGCGATCAAAGGTTCAAGGGTAATGCCATCATCCCGAAGCCGGTTTTGAACCTGGTGCGCGGTGCGGGATTGGCGGATTTCATCAATCATGTCAGGCGAAGCTCCTAATTCCGCCGCCAGTGTGGCGAGAAAATCAAAATCCACTTCTCCTTCGTGGACGTGAGTTTGAAAACGCCCCTGTGCCAGCTTTGACAACTTGCCTATCATGCCGCCGATATGTATTCTGGCGAAACCCATTTTTACTGCCTGATCGATGGGGTACCCCAGTTCATCACCCACATCCAACGCTCCCAGTTCGTTATTCAGTTTCATTATTTTGCCAAGGTATTCACGTGAGCGCTTTCCGGTAGCCAGACCAATGGAGGTGTATCCGTTTTCCCGTGCGACCCTCATTTCATAGAAAATGCTGGCACGAAATGCCGGGGCGGAGTATGGCCGAACCAGGCCATCTGTGCCAAGAATGGATATCCCCCCGACTATGCCCAGTGTAGGATTCATGGTTTGGAGAGCGATTTGTTCGCCTTCCGGCACTTGAATAGTGATCTCAAAGCCGGTTTCAGGATTGATATTCAGGCGGCGCATTTCTGCGCGGAAAATTTGCCGGATAAGTTTCCGCGGCCCGGGGTTGATCGCTGGCTCACCAACGGGTACGGAAAGCCCCGGCAAGGTCACCCGGCCAACGCCATGGCCGCCCAGCAAAATCAGGTCCTTACCCTCAATCCGGCGAACCACGGCTTGAATTTCCAATCCGTTGGTTACATCCGGATCGTCACCGGCATCTTTGATAACGCCACAGCATATGCCATCAATGGATTTCTCAATGCGGCTAATATCGAATGTTACCTGTTTCATTACCGGCAGGTCGATGACCACCCGATCTACGGATTTCCCGCCGATCAATGAATTGAGTGCGGCTACCGAAGCGGCTGCCGCGCAGGCACTGGTTGAAAAACCGTTGCGCATCTGGTCAACCTCCCGATAAGCGAAGCAGAGCGTTCAGAATGGCAACGGCCACTGTGGAACCACCTTTGCGACCGGTGGAGGTGATGTATTCCAATGATGTTTCTGACAATGACTGTTTGGATTCTGCCGCGTTCACAAACCCGACTGGTACGCCGATGATCAGGGCTGGTTTGATTCCTTCTTCCTTATATAAGCGAATTAATTCAAGCAGTGCGGTAGGGGCATTACCAATGGCCACAATAGATCCGTTCAATGCCGGGCCGAACTGACGCATGGCGATCTCTGATCGGGTTTTTCCTGTGACACGGGATTCTTCCACAACCTCAGGCGCGTTGACCCGGCACATAACCTGACCGCCCAAACGTTCCAGACGAGACTGGCTCATACCGGCTACTATCATTTGCACATCACAAAAAACTGAACAACCGGAACCCAGAGCGTTGACTCCCGCCACGATGGCATTGGGGGAAAAACATAACGTTTTCGCGTAGTCAAAATCTGCCGTCGCATGGATAACGCGCTGCACAATGGGGAGTTCCGTTTGCGAAAAACTATGAAGTCCGAGTTCAGATAAGATGATACGGAAGCTTTCACTCTCAATATCTTCAGGCTTCATGGTGGATTTCCTTATCTGGCTGAAGTGGGTACCCCCTCGGTGTGACCAGCCTGCCATCGAGTACCCGGGTGGATTTATTTCCAATGAGCAACAGGCTATCCATACCGATATCCATTCCAGCGATTTCCTTCAGGCAGGTAACTATCACTTTTTGTTCGTGGCGGTATGCAGCCTGTACAAGGCCAACCGGGCGTTCTTCTCCCAATTCTTTGATTAACAACGCCATTGCCTGGTTAAAGGGGGCAACCCGTTGATGGCTGCGCGGATTATACAAACAGATCACAAAATCACCATCTATGGCCGCGCGCAGCCGGTTAAGGATTGTTTCCAGAGGGATGAGGTAATCACTCAGGCTGATCACCGCGAAATCTGTCATCAGCGGGGCGCCGAGCAGGGCAGCCGCGGCGTTCAACGCGCTAATCCCGGGGAGGACTTCTACATGGATATGCTGTTCCGGTGATAAAGTCATTAACTCAAATACCAACCCTGCCATCCCGTATATTCCAGCATCACCGCCTGACACAAGGGCTACATTTTTACCCTGTTCAGCATAACCGATAGCCATGCGTGCACGTTCCACTTCATGCCGCATCCCGCTGGAGACACGGGAAATATGGGGAAGAACCCCATCGATCTGTTCAAGGTATTTCTGATACCCGAGAATAATGTCCGCTGATTGCAGAGCCTGCATTGCGCCGGGGGCAAACCAATCCAGCCCGCCGGGACCAAGCCCGATGATGGAAATGCTTCCGCTCATCCGCCCTCCTTTTTGAGCGCGACTGCCACCGTTACATTGGGAAATTTCTGTTTTGCGACCAACAAATGATCGGTTTCTGCCGCCAACATGGCAGCCGGTTCGGCCACTCCTGTTACTCCAAGTGTTTTCCGGACCACATCTGACGGATTGGGATTGTTATCTACCTCCAAAATTTCTTCATGCGAGTAAACAATCATCTCCAAACCCATGATCCGGCAGGCTTCAACCAGACCGCGCTCACCGGCTTTTTCAGTTATTGTGCCAATACAAAAAACACTCTGGGGGGCAAGTTTGTTTTCTGCCAGCACTCTGGTAACTGCTTCCACAATCTCGGTTGACGGGGTGCCTCGATTGCAGCCAATTCCCAACGCAAGGACCGGAGGGTATATGACCACACCAACTGGATTGGAATCCCAAAACGTATTCGGGATTGTTTTCCAGGTAAAGATAACCCGGGGAGTTTTTACGCTGCCCAGATTCCCGTCAATGCCATGATGAATTTCCGACCAGGAGAAATTTTCAAGCTCATCCGGCAAAATGATTTCAGGAGGGTGGATCAATTTCACCGGATCGCCATTCACCATAGAGGAAGCCACTGCTGGCAGGCGGCTGTGTTTGTCAATTTTCCAGCCGTGCTCTTTAGCCAAAACATCCAATGCCGGGATGTGTTGATTGTCACTTGCGGTGGTGATAACCGCTTCACCGCCGGTAATCGCTGCGACTTCCCTGGCAAGACGATTGGCGCCACCTTCATGTCCGCTTAACAAGCTGACGGCAAAGCGTCCCTCAGGATCCATTACCACGACGGCAGGATCGGTATGCTTATTAACCAATAGTGGGGCAAGTTCCCGCACTACGATTCCTGAAGCCATA
>CAYOKC010000018.1:0-4372 GCA_964404415.1 uncultured Leptolinea sp.
CCGCAGTTGGTGCAGGTCTGTGATTCCCCCCAGGGGGTATCAAAATCGGTAATGATCAGGGTATTGATACCGCGGTTGCGGAAATCACGTGTATGCGCGCCTTCGATCTCTTCGCACACACGCACACAACGGCCGCAAAGAATACAGCGGTTGTGGTCTACTTCAAATTGCGGGTGAGACGCGTCTACTTTAAGTTCGGGGTGCAGGCAATCAAACTCTATATGGTTAACACCCAGTCTCTGCGCCATCGCCTGCAGGTCACAATGTCCGTTGGCCACGCACACGGCGCAGATATGATTCCGTTCGGCGAACAGTAATTCAATGATCATGCGCCGGTAACGGTCAATGCGTTCATTGGATGTGACGATTTCCATGCCATCTTCAGCGGCAGTGGTACACGATGCCACCAGCCGGTTGGTACCCTTTACTTCCACCATACACAGGCGGCATTGCCCGGTGGCGGAAATCCCTTCCAAATTGCACAGCGTGGGAATATCAATATCATTCTGGCGGGCGACCTGGAGGATCGTTTCACCTTCCGCCGCGCTTACCTGAACACCATCAATGGTGATGGAATGAACCATGGGGCCGGTCATATCGCGGCCTCCGTTTGCGTTTCACTATCCACCATGCGGCTCAGATACTCATGACGGAAATAGCGCAGCGTGCTCAATATCGGGTTTGGCGCCGATTGCCCCATGCCGCACAGGCTGGTGTTCTTCACCATGTCACACAATTCTTCCAGTCTTTTGAGATCCCATGAGGAAGCCTGACCAGTCTGGAATTTTCCCAGCAGGTTATACAGCATGGCGGTACCCACCCGGCAGGGAACACACTTGCCGCAGGATTCCTGCATGCTGAATTGCATAAAATAACGGGCGATATCGATCATGTTGGACGAATCGTCAATGACGATCATGCCGCCCGAGCCCATCATGGATCCCAGGTTTTTCAACACTTCATAGTCAACCGGGGTATCAAGCAACGCTTCCGGGATACACCCGCCGGAAGGACCGCCGGTCTGCACGGCTTTAAAGGTGTTGCCATTGGGGATACCGCCGCCGATATCATGGATGATTTCCCGCAGGGTGATCCCCATGGGAACTTCGATCAAGCCGGTATGCCGGATAGAACCCGTGAGCGCGAATACTTTCGTCCCTTTGCTGTTCTCTGTTCCGACACGCGCAAACCACTTGCCGCCGTCGTTGACGATTCCAGGGATGTTGGCCAGCGTTTCCACGTTGTTGATCAGCGTAGGTTTCTGGTCCACACCGGATTGAGCCGGGTATGGCGGCCGCGGGGTAGGCACACCACGGCTGCCGGAAATGGAACTGATCAGCGCGGTTTCTTCGCCGCAGATGAACGCTCCGGCACCCAGGCGGATATCGACCTTGAAGTTAAACGGGGTATTGCACACATTCTGACCGACAAACCCCATTTTTTCAGCCTGCTTGATAGCCAGTTTCAACCGTTTGATCGCCAGATGGTAGGCGGAACGGATGTAGACGTATCCCTTAGATGCGCCCACCGCGTACGCGGCAATGACCATACCTTCCAGCACGCGGTGCGGATCGCTTTCCAGAATGGAGCGGTTGATGAACGCTCCGGGATCACCCTCATCGGCGTTGCAGATGACATATTTCTCATCACTATTGGCCTTGGCGACCATGCTCCATTTCAAGCCGGTTTTATACCCGGCGCCGCCTCTGCCGCGCAGTCCACTGGTGACCACTTCCTGGATCACTTCACCCGGCTGCATTTCGCTGAGCGCCTTGACCAGAGCCGAATATCCGCCAGCCGCGACATACTCTTCGATGCGTTCCGGGTCAATGTGACCGGCATTTTCAAGCACATTCTTTTCCTGCCGGTAAAAGAACGGAATATCGGTATCGATCAAATGTGAACGCAGCGGCTCGTGATCCAGACTATCAAGAACAGCCGGCACCAGGGCGGGCGTCATTTCGCGGTAGAGCAAATGGTCAGGCTCAATGGAGACGATCGGCCCGGCGGCGCATAATCCCATGCAGCCCACCTGCTTCACGTGTACGCTGGATTCCCAACCGCGCTTTGTTATTTCTGAATCAAATGCGCTGAGGATTTCCTGTGAATTGGAGGAAACACAGCCGGTGCCGGCGCAGACGCAGATATGGTGCTTAAAGCGTGCTTCATCCGCCTGCTCCAGTTCCATCACAGCAAGGAGTTCGTCATTTGTCATTGCCGATCCACTCCCTGACACGTTTTTTCATCGCGTCCATCGAAACCTTGCCCACCACATCCCCGTCAAGGATCACAACCGGCGCCAGGCCGCAGGCCCCCACACAGCGCGCGGATTTAAGGCTCAATTTGCGGTCAGGCGTTGTCTGCCCGGGTTCGAGCCCGTATTCTTCTTTCAACCAATCCAGTATCTCGCCGGCCCCTTTCACATAACAGGCCGTGCCGGTACAGATGGAAATGACATGCTCGCCCGGTGGTGTAAGGTTGAAATAGTTATAAAACGTAGCCACCCCGAATATCTTCGAGGGCGGCACGTTCAAACTTTCAGAAATGTATTCCAGCGTGGCGGAACTCAGGCAGCCGAAAGCATCCTGGGCCGTATGCAATGTTTCTATAACGGCATCCGGGTTATAGCCGTACCGGCGCATGGTGGCATCCACCAATTTCCATCGCGGGTCATCATCAGGTGGTGCCGGTCTTTTCTGAGTGAACACGCCTTTTTCCGGTTTAGAAGAATCGTTGGATAACCATACGGAACAGGTCGCTTTCCGTGAGGATACCGGCCAGTTTCTTTTCCGCGTCAAGGACGGGCAGGCTGTGGAATTTGTTTTCCAGCATCAACCTGGCCGCGTCTAGCAAAGTTGTTTCGGGGGTAATGGTTGTTACATTGGTGATCATGATCTGGGATACCGAGTTTGTGAGCACTTTCAATGATTCTTCCTGGTTATTCCGTGATAGGAATCGGGAATTGTCATTGCTGAGCAGATCGGTACGGGTGATTATACCCTTCAGTTCGCCGTCTTCCACCACAGGCAGCGCGCGGATACGCTCGGCGCCCATCAACCGGTGGGCTTCCAGCAGTGAGTCATCCGGTCCCAGGGTGACCACATGGCTGGTCATATATTCGCGGGCACGCAGATCAAGCTTCAGATCAGGAAGTTCCGCCAGGATAAAGCGGAAAATATCAGAGGTGGTGATAATGCCGATCATGGCGCGGTTGTCGTCAACCACCGGGATCGCGGTGATCTTGTTTTCCAGCATTACACGGGCCGCCTTGGGCAGCGGACCGGAAGCCGGAACGGTTATGGGATTTTTGGTCATGATCTCTTCGACCACGGCATCCTTGAGGTCTATGTCGGTTGTCCACGCGTTTTCGTTCAACGCGGGGATGTCGGTTCGCAGCAAGCCGCGGCGGGTGACGATGCCGACGAGTTTTCCATCTTTCATTACCGGCAAGGCACGGATCTTTTCCGCGTCCATCATTTTGCGCGCGTCAAATAACCGGGTATCCGGGCTGATGGTTTTCACCGGTGAAGACATCCAATTGCGAATAATACCGTTTTTCATTTCATCCTCCGTCTGATACGTTCACTTTCAGTATAGACAGATTCAAAGCGAAATTCGTCCATCATCCGGGGGGAATTCGGTCATTGATTCAGATGAAATCTACCTGAATGCGGGTACATATAAATAATTACCGCGAAGTTCCAAAATGCCTCTTGACTTTATATAACACTTGTTATATTATAAACAATGTAATACACGTGTTATATATCAAGTGTTACACAAAAGGACATTGTGATGATGCCACCAAAAAAGAAATTCGACCTCAAACAGATCGTGGATGCCGCTTTTTCCATCCTCAAGCGAGATGGATTCCCGGCAATCACAGCCCGCAGCATCGCCGCCGAACTGGGTTCTTCCACAACGCCCATCTACTGGGCGCTTGAATCGATGGATAAAGTGGAAGACGCCCTGAGATCGAAATCACTGGAGCTTATGGCGGAATATCAGGCAAAGAAATATACCGACAACGTGTTCATCAACCTGGCTGTCGGTTATGTGGAATTCGCCCGACGGGAGCCCAACCTGTTCCGCTTCCTGGCCATTGAAAGGCAGAAGCCGCTTGATGTCAAAGAGGAAGGTGTGTTGCAAGACGCTCTCACTCACCAGCTTGGCTTCACCCCCCCGGTGAAATCAGAGTTCGGTGAGATTGACCAGAAATCCATGGACGAACTGACGCTCATGTCTTATATCTTCAATTACGGGCTGGCTGTGGCAGTCTCTACAAACATGCTGAAGTTTGACAGCGAAGAAGAGATCAAAGACCTTGTCACCAAAGCCGGCGGCGCCTTTTACCTGCTACAGCAGGCATCAC
>CAYOKC010000018.1:4472-36727 GCA_964404415.1 uncultured Leptolinea sp.
GTCCGCGGATGGAAGCTGGCCGGTTATATGCTGTGGGCGGTCTTCGGCATCACCACCTTTATGACCCAAATCGAAACCATCATTTTCGGAAGCGCGTTTCCCGGGCTGTCTGTGCCGGACGTCCTTATGCTTGTTTTAACCGCTTTCGTTGGAACGATGCTATATGTTCCCCTGGCCATACTGGTGATGGGCAAATGGAAGGGAACGAATCCCCAGACCCGGCCTCTATTCAGAAAAGACTATCTACCCAGGGTCGCCCTTATCGCTGTGATCTACCCCGCCATCTACTTCTTCTTTGGTTTCTTTGTTGCCTGGCAGTCAGCGGCTGTCCGCGAGTTTTATGCCACCGCGACAATAACTACCGCCCAACCTCTACTGACCATTATTCAGATCATCCGCGGCGCGTTATGGGTGTTCGTTGCCCTGCCGCTGCTGGTGATGTTTGAGAAACGCTGGCAAACGATCACGGCTGTTGCCGTCAGTTTTTCACTGTTCACGTCCATTATCCTTGTCGTTCCCAATCCTCTCATGCCGGCGCCCGTTGCCCACGCGCACCTCATCGAACTCGCTCTGTCAATGGCCCTGTTCGGCACCATCACCGGTTGGATCATGACGGGGTCAAGAGAAAAAATAAAAAACCAATAATGCGGTCCAGAGAATTCCGAGAGTCAATACTCATTCCAGGCAATCTGACACAGTGGTGTACAAAAATAGTATCCGGGCAATTTTTTAGTTTTCTTCTTGGGAATATACGGTATAAAGAAAAAAAAACAACGCACTCATAAGTGCGTTGTTTTTTTCACTAAAATTCAGGCTTGGAAGATTCGCTTAGTTCTTCGAGCGGAGTGGAGAGATGGTTTCGTGTCTTTCTTTGCAGATAATATGCCGCTGCCAATGATAGAACTATAGCCGCAATTGCCAGCAGGCTTCCATATGAATATTCTTTTACATCAATAATGACAACTTTTCGGGCTACGGCAATCAACGCGACTTCAAGCACGATTTCCACATGCACTTCATGGTCATCCAGATAAGCGCGAATTGTCTCCAACAATTCAACACCGATCAGGATCAACATAAAAAATCCAAAGATATCCAACAACTCATTGATCTCCAGCAGATAATTTGGCGGAGAGAAAATATCCACAAATAAAATACGGCCTAATTGAATGGTTGACAACAAAATTACAACAACCATCATTAAGATCAAACTTCCAACAATCAATCGTTCAAAAAATCTCAATATTTTCTTTGTAGATATCACAATATTTCCTTTCTAAGACAATTGATTCTGGTTGGTTTTTCTACCGTGTTGGAATATATACCGGCATTATCATGGTTGCTGCAGCAACGCAAAAACGACAGACAACAAGACCACAACCACTCCTATTGATATTGCCAACCATTTGGCAGCCTGCTGGCGCATAATTCCTCCTTATACCAGGTCAAAGCGTTCGGAGTGAAAATCACCCATTGGAACGCCAAGCTGGATCAGTGCTTTTTCCACAGCATTCATCATCGGACCCGGGCCGCATATGAATATTTCGACCATATTTGGTGTGCGGTCTGAAGGCAAATTTCTTTCCAGAATATCCGAGTTTATAAAACCTTTTTCTCCATTCCAACCTTCTGGAGGTGTCTCAAGTACATGAACAATCCTGAGACTCAATTTTTGAGATAACCTCTCTATTTCCTCCAGGAACGTGGCTGCCTCCAGGGTCTTGTTGGCAAAAATCAGAGTTATCGGTCTCCTATCACCGCGGTCAGCCATCGTACGCATCATTGACATCATAGGTGTAATACCGATTCCCCCGGCAATAAAGACAAATTCTGGTGAATGTGGGTGGCGGTCGATGCTAAATGCGCCAAACGGACCATCAACATAAACCCGTTGACCCTGGGACAAATGCTTGATCGATGATGTAAAATCACCCAATTCCTTTATCGTGAACGATAAGAATGACTTGTCTTCCGCGCTGCCTGAAAATGAGAATGGATGCTCGTGGTCTTTAAACGGTGAATCCTTGACGGTTATCCAGGCAAACTGACCGGGTTGAAAACGCATTCCTTTATGATTGGCGGGTTTCAACACCAGCGTCCAGGCATTGCCACGTTCTTGTACTACTTTCTCAATCAGGTACGAATTTCTTAACAAGATAATAGGCTTGATTACACGTATCCAGGCTAACAATCCAACCCAAAAAACGCCATAAAAACCCCAGAACAGTTGCTTCCAGAGAATATTAAGATAATAGCCCCTTAGTTCAATATGTACCATGGCCAGAGCCATTGCTCCGGTAGCCAGTATCCCATGCCAAATACGCCAACGGTCATACTCGATGCGCAGCTTTTTCCGCCAGACCGACAGACCAATCAACGCGACCAATGAAAGCAACGCTGTCACACCAAAGCGAGCAGCCCAGGGGGCCGTTACAAGATTTAGCAACCCGAGGGATTCAGGATCAAAGATAAATAGCAGCAATGGATGGGCGGCAATCAGAAAGAAAGCGACCAGGGAAATTTGACGGTGAAAGAAGTAGATAATATCACTGCCATAGGGAGCCTTAACAACTTTAAACCGGGCTGTTAAAACAAATTGAAGCCCTACCATCGCGATCCCCGAAAAACCCAACCCCACAGACAGATCCCGCCAAAACTCGCGTCCAGCGGGTCGTGGTCCAGCCAGTAAAATTAAAAGAGGCGCAAAAGTAAATAAAATGTAAATGCTAATCCAGAAAATGCCCTGAAAGATTCGCTTTGTCATTTCATTCCATCCCTTTTGTTTTTTCTGTTTCGTAATTCTCTTTCTGTTGACTGCTCTCTTTAAATATCTGGATCGTTACGGGTTATTGACCACAATCCCGGGAATGGTCTTTTGGTCTGATCAAATTGAACAATTTTCACAAAAAAGTTGTCTTTAAACCCTTTATTTCTCATCAAGAGAAACAATACCTTTACGCAGCGCGTATAGCGCTGCCTGGGTACGGCTGGCCACATTGAGCTTGGTCAGAATACGGCTCACGTGGGTATGCACGGTTGCCGGGCTGAGTACCAGCATCTTCGCGATCTCCTGGTTGCTGTACCCCTGGGCCATCATGCGCAGCACTTCCACCTCACGGTCGGTGAGCTCTTCAGCCGGTTTTTCTTCTTCGGCTGGTCCGCGGAACTGTTGCAATACCTGCCGGGTGACGGCGGGATGCAGCGACCCTTCACCCTGTGACACCTGGTGGATGGCTTTCACCAGGTCTGCCGGGTTTGAATCTTTTAACAGGTAACCGATGGCTCCGGCATTCAAAGATGGCAGAACCTTGTCATTGGTGCTGAAACTGGTCAAAACCAGCACATTCACATCAGGCGCTTTCTGTTTGATCTGCCTGGTCGCTTCAATGCCGTCCATTTCCGGCATCACCAGATCCATCAACACTACCTGGGGTTGAAGTTTAACCGCCTGTTCAACGGCATCCGCGCCGTTGCTGGCCTCACCCACCACTTCTATCCCATCTTCGGTATCCAGCATGGCGATCAGACCCTTGCGTACAACCGGATGATCGTCAACCACCAGCACACGGATATTTTCACTCATATTTTCACCTCTACAGTCAGGCTGGTCCCGCTTCCGGGGTTACTTTGAATAGCCAGTGTGGCATTAAGGCTCTCAGCCCGCTCGCGCATGGTGCGCAGCCCGATTCCGCCTTTGCCCTTCCCGGCCGTGTCAAACCCGATTCCATCATCTTCGATCTTCATCAACACGGTGTGCCCGCTTTGGATCACGTGTACCATCACATTTTTCGCGCGGGCGTGTTTGACCACGTTGTTCAATGCTTCCTGCGCGATGCCGTACAACATCTCTTCAATTTTAGCATCGAGCATCACATTCACACGCCATTTCAGGGCGGTTTCCAAACCCAGTTGTTCTTCCACCGAACGCAAACGCTGGTTGAGCGCGCCTTGTAAGCCGGCCTGATCCAACACAGACGGGCGCAATTCAAAGATCAACAGGCGCATTTCCTTTAAAGCTTCGCCGGTGGATTCCTCCAGGTTTTTCAGGTAGGTTTCCACCGCTTTCAGGTCACCGCCATCCAGCTTCTTTTTAGCGGCCTGTGTATACAGCGCCATACCGTAGAGCAACTGGTTGACAGAATCATGCAGCTCTCGTGACAGGCGGTGGCGTTCCTCAATCACAGCCATCTCCTGCACCTGTTTTGCCAGCCGCGCGTTTTCAACCGCCACGGCTGCCTGGTTGGCAAACAGCTCGATCAGACGGACGTCATCCTGGGTAAATCCGTGATCCTTATTGACCACATCCAATACGCCGATGATCTGTCCGCGCACTTTTAATGGAATAGCCAATAGTGATACCGGCGCGCCGGCCGTCATACCGTCTTTGAATCCGGGGCGGTTATTAATGAGCAGCGGTTCACCACGGCGGACGGCCAAACCGAGCAGCGCCTGCCCGAGGGGAACCCGGCCGGTCTTCTCGCGCGATTCTCCGGTGGAATACATGATCCGCAGCCATTCCTCGCCCTCCACCAGTCCAATGGAACTACCGCGCGCGGCCGTCAAACGCTGCGCTTCGGTACACACAATTTGCAGCACTTCTTCCAGTTCCAATTTTTGTAAGAGCGCGAGCGTGATCTGATGAAGGGATTGCGTCTCCAGCAGACGGTCGCGGGTGGCCTGGTAGAGTTGCGCATTTTCCAGTGACAGGGCTATCGACCCCGAGATGGCTTCAGCCAGCGAGATCTGATTCAAGGTGAACGGCTCATACCGGCCGCGCCGGAAGGCGATGACCAACCCCATGATCCGGTTATTGCCTGTGATCGGCACCGCGAGGGTTACATCGGCGGATAATTCGGTCAGTATGGAGGGGGAAATGCGGTGATCCGAACTCACCCGAGCCGACGAAACCGATGCCCGCTTTGATAGCACATAGTCCACCAGCAGGTCGGTTGACGAATCGAGGCTGGTGGAAAAGATCCGCCCGCGCTCGGTTTCAGATACCCCGCCGCTGGCAACCAGCGGAATACACAGGCCATCAGCCGTCACCCAGTAGACGAGGCAGCCATCAGCATCGAGGGAAACAGACATTTCCCACGCCACACGGTTCAAGGCGCGCTGAAGGTCACCTGAATAAGAGGCGGGAAGTGAAAAATCGGGCAAACCGGGTAGTGTCATAGGAGTGGTATGAAAATTGTATCAATAATGGCGCAGAACACCACTTTCTGGTGGGTAAATAATGTGTAAACCTTCGCGATATTCGGTTGTATACATATTTCCGCCTGCGATACCGATATATACTAAAGTATGTTGCATTCCCCCGGAAACCAACGATGATCTATACCATCTACCCCCACGCGTTGATCCTATTCCTGACAACCATAATGAGTCTCATCGTGGCATTGGCAGCCTGGAACAGGCGGAACACCACGACAGGCTTTATTTTGATCCTGTTCATGATTTCGATTGCCACCTGGTCGTTCTTTTCCGGGATTGAAGCGGGAACCACCGGGGTGGCCAACCGGATTTTTTGGTCCAAAATGGAATACCTGGGGTTTGTCTGGGCGTCACCGCTTTGTTTTCTCTTTGTCCTTTCATACACCAATCACTGGAAATGGATCACAAAACCTGTACTTTACAGCATTGCAGCCATTTCGATCATCACATTGGTCCTGGCATGGACGAATGAATTCCACGGGTTGATCTGGAGCAGTTTTCATCCGGGGGATCCGCAACTAAATACACTCGTTTACGTCCATGGGACATGGTTCCTTTTATACACATTCATTCAATTCTGCCTGTTTTGTTTTTCCGTCGGAATTCTGTTCCACGATCTGCGTGTGCAAAAAGCCCCCTACAGGCAGCAAACCGTAACCATATTGGCCGCGGTTCTGATCCCGGCGATTGCCGGAATACTGTATACATTCAAAATTTCCCCCATTCCCGGGCTGGATTGGATGCCTCTGTGTACCTTCTTTACCGGAGCGATCTTTACCTGGAGCATGCAAACATACCGGTTGCTTGACCTGGTGCCCATTGCCCGGGATACCCTGGTGGAACAAATGCTGGATGGCATGATCGTACTCGATGGGCAGCAGCGGATCATCGACATCAATCCCAGCGCGCGCAACATGATCAAAGGAGGCGATTCCATTAAACCCGGTGACCCACTTTCCTCAGTGCTCCCAGAATTATGCCCATCAAGTGAAGATCTAAAAAAGCAATCCAATACCCGCATTCTTTCCCTGCATGAAACCAGTGACGACCACCGGTTTGTTGATGTTCGTATGACGTTGATCAAAGGGACAAAAACCGGCACCAATTGCAGCCTGTTGATGCTGCGGGATATCACAAAACGGAAAACTATCGAAGATTCACTCAACCAGGCCAACCGGGAGTTGGAAAAGCGGATCAATGAAATTCAGATCCTGCAAAACCAGCTAAAAGAAGAGAGCATCCGGGACCCGCTGACCCGGTTGTATAACCGCCGATATATGGAAGATGCCCTGAACCGCGAATTTGCCCACGCCACGCGTGACGGCTACCCGGTCAGCATCATTATGGCGGACATTGACCATTTTAAAAATGTAAATGACACCTACGGCCATAATACGGGTGACGAGGTGCTGATTCAACTATCACAACTTTTCCTTTCCAATTTCAGAGTGGAAGACATTGTCTGCCGCTATGGCGGGGAAGAATTCCTGATCGTGATGCCGGAAACAACCGCGGAAACCGCGTTCTTGCGCATTGATGGTTTGCGCAGGCTGCTCGAAAGCACGGAACTCTTTATTTCTTCCACGAAAATTAAGATTACCCTCTCCGCCGGCATAGCTGTGTATCCGGAAGAAGGGGCAACCATAGAAGAAGTGGTTCACAAAGCAGACCTGGCTATGTACCGGGCAAAATCAGAAGGACGCAATCGGGTAATTGCAGGTGGACACCCCGCCTGATAGAATGAAATAAAGCAATTCTCTTGTTACTCAGGAGGGTGAAATGAACTTTGGCTTTGTTTTACCCCTTGGAGACGCCCGGTTTGCCGCTGAATGCGCGAAAGAAGCGGAAAATTCAGGTTGGGATGGATTCTTTGTCTGGGAACCGGTCTGGGGGGTGGATGCCTGGGTCAGCCTGACAGCCGCGGCGTCTGTCACCCGCACGATACGGCTGGGTACGATGCTGACGCCGCTGCCTGTGTTGTCACCCTGGAAACTGGCCAGCGAAACCGCCTCCCTCGATAACTACTGTGGAGGACGGCTTATCCTCTCGGTGGGGTTGGGCGCGGTGGATACCGGCTTTATGAATTTCGGCCTGCCGACAGACCGCAAGGAAAGGGCGGAACGCCTGGACGAAGGATTGGAGATCCTGACCGGATTGTGGGAAGGGCAGCCGTTCCAGTTTGAGGGAAAGCATTACCACCTGCAGCCCACCGATTTTCAGGTGCCGCCAGCTCCTCTGCAACGTCCCCGCATACCGATATGGGTGGTGGGCGCCTGGCCTAATGAAAAGTCCATGCGGCGCGCGTTGCAATTCGACGGACTGCTGCCGAACTTTATTGGCCGGTCAGGCAAGGTGGAAATGGGGCATCCCGACCCGGATGTGATGAAAGAGATGGCAGAATACGTACGGCTTCACACCGACGGCAAACCTTTTGACATCATTATGGAAGGCGAAACTGACCCGTCACGGCTGGAAACACTGGAGTTGGTGCGCACATACGCCAGTCATGGTGTGACATGGTGGATGGAGGCTTTGTGGTCAGCCGAAAACCAGGAAGAAGTACTCAGGCGGGTAAAAAACGGCCCGCCGCGCATCTGACGTTCCGTGGGATCAGGCCAGAGCCAGATCCACTGCAGCTTCCGCGTGAATTCGCGTGGTGGGGAATAGCGGCAACAGAAAATCAGCCGGCGTTACCAGCAGTTCTATCTCGGTACAACCCAGAATGATCCCTTCTGCTCCGCCATCGGCCATATTCTGGATCACGCGCAGATAGTCCGCTTTGGATTCCGGCCTGATGATACCCTGGCATAACTCATCATAGATCACCCGGTTGACCATCACCCGGTCATCCGCCGGGGGGATCATCACGTCCAGGCCGTGTTTTTCCGCCAGACGTACCCGGTAAAACTCTTCTTCCATTGTGTAGCGGGTGCCCAACAACCCGATCTTCTTTATTCCAGCTTTTTTAACTTCGTCAGCGGTGGCATCCGCGATATGTAAAACCGGAAGCCCGGACCCGGCTTCAACCGCCCCGGCTACTTTATGCATGGTGTTGGCGCAGATCAACAGAAAATCCGCCCCGGCAGATTTCAGCCCACGCGCCTGGCCGGCCAGCAATTCTCCGGCTTCCGTCCACCGGCCGGTATGCTGCAATTCTTCCATTTCCGCGAAATCGATGGAAGACATGATCAACTTCGCCGAGTGCAACCCGCCCAACCGCCGGGCGGTTTCTTCATTAATGATCCGGTAGTACTCTACCGTCGATTGCCATGACATTCCACCGAGAAGACCTATCGTTTTCATGAAACGCATTATAAGGCAAGTTGATATACTTATCGGGTAAACAATTTATATGAAAAACAGATCGCGGTTCTCATTTTTACCTGTTCACATCCGGCCGCAGTCGCGGATTTGGGGAATTCCTGCCGTGTATATATCTGTTGCTTTGATCCTGGCAGCCGTCCTGCCGGCATGGGAAAGGTACGCCGGTGTGCCTGCCCGCATATTCAGCCCTGAAACGTCACTGACATTACTCTCCACAATTTCGGGCGGCATGATCACCTTTACCGGCATCGTTTTTTCAATGATCTTTGTCATGGTGCAATTCAGCAGCAACTCCTATTCCCCCCGCCTCGCGCCATTTTACCTGCATGATAACGTGATCAAACATTCACTCGGAATGTTCACCGCCACCTTCCTTTTTACACTCACAACCATCGCGTGGGCCAGCATCATCGGTGACAAGATCATCCCGGATATTTCGGTTTTAATCTCCATCGGTGCGGTCGCGTTGAGCGCGATGCTTTTTCTGGCATTGATCCAACGCATCTCTGTGTTGCAGATCACCAGTGTTCTTTTCATGATCACCCGCTTCGGGCGTAAAGAGATACTGGAAAATTACCCTGTTCTAATGACCGGCAACAAGACTACAAGCGAAACCAGAGAAAAATTAGAACTGCCCCCTGTGCAGCAGGTGATCACCTATGATGGTATTTCCGCTTCCCTTCTGGAAGTGAATATTAAACACCTGGTGAATGTGGCCAAACGGTCAGATACGGTGATCGAAGTGTTGTACGCCGCGGGCGATCTGGTTCCCGAAGGTGCCGATGTGATGAAAGTATTCGGGAAGGCGCCGGGGGTTTCAGAATGGCAGGCTGTAAGGGCGTTACGAATGGGCGAACAACGCACGATCGACCAGGACCCCAAATACGCGTTCCGGCTGATCGTCGATATTGCCATACGGGCACTGTCACCCGCGATCAACGATCCCACCACCGCAGTGATGTCACTGGACCGCCTGGAAGACTTGCTCCGGGTGCTGGTCAACCGCGACATGATGGAAACCCGGTATTACGATAAGAAAGGCAATCTCAGAGTGATCTGCCAGACGCCCGATTGGGATGACTTCCTGGCGCTCGCGGTTGACGAAATCCGTATATATGGAGCTCCGTCCATTCAGGTGTCACGCCGGCTGCTGGCTCTGTTGACCGACCTGGAAAAGCTCGCGCCGGAATCCAGAAAACAAGCCATCAGAGATCACATTCAAAGGGTGGACGTCTCAATAAAAAGGGCTTTCACCGATAAAGATGACCGCGCCGAAGCAAGGCATCCTGACCGGCAGGGTATAGGCTTAACCCGGTCAGCCGATGACGATGTGTTCGCATAACGGTTTATTCTCCTGAAGTTCTGCAAGCCCCGCGAACAAAACCGGAATTTTCACCGGACAACAATTGACTGTTAGAACGGGGAAATCAACATACCGGACAACTTTTCCGGAATGATGTTTTCTTCATACAACGGTTGGAAGTCAACCCTATCGGTGTTTTCAATGCGGTAATGCGTTTCGGGCATTAACGTTGCCACATACTTGCGTACCATCTCTTTTAACGCGAGTAGATATACAATCTCAGTATCTGATTGAAACGCTGTAAGAGAAATCGCATCCAGGACCTTATTAATGGCGATGATCAACAGGACTGTTTTTTCGCTGGTCCTGTCTTTATCATCCAACAACCGGTTAACACAGGCTTCAGACCTGATGTACCGGTTAGAGTAATCCCTCAGGTCTGTGCTTAACCTTTGCGCCAACAATTCACCCAGCGCGTTGGGCAAAATTGAATTCCCGAGATCAGATACGCTCATACGGTACGCCATCACATCGTCGGTTAATGCCCGTACTGAAGCAAGGCGTGTTCCGCCGGTATAAATTTCAATTTCTCCGACGAAGTTTATAGCATCAATCCGCTCAATGAAAATCTCCGTCTCATCAACGGTTCGATATATGCCCACGCTGCCTTTATAAAGAAGGTACAGGCTTCCATCGGAAGGCTCTCCTTCTTTCATAATAGCCTGATCCCGGTGAAACCGCAGACTATTCTCTGAGAATCCCGGTAAATCTTCGAGCTTGAATTTGATATCCAAAATAGACCCCCTGTTTTAATATCAAAATGGTTTTTTTATAATCCTTCTTTTTGCTGATACGCCCATAAAGCACACCCGATGACGCCGCCATTATCGCCAAGTTCTGCCGGCACAATAGTGACTTTTTCAGGATCCGCCAATTTGACACGTTCCTTTACCGTCTTGCGGATCGGGTTGAGCAAAAGATCACCTGCCTGGGCGCCGCCGCCGCCGATTACGATCCGGTCGGGGGCTATAGTGCAAATTGTGTTGGAAATGGAAATACCCAGATAGAAACCTACCTGTTCATAGATCTGCATGGCAACCGCATCACCCTGTAAAGCGGCGGTGCTGACGGTTTTCGCCGTAATTTTGTTCAAATCGTACCCGGCCAATTCGCCGATTTTTGTCGTCCACCCCTGAACAACAGCTTTCAATCCGGCTGCCGCGATGGCAGGGGAAGAGGCGTACATTTCCAGGCATCCATGGTTTCCGCAGCCGCAAAGCGGACCGTTGTAATCGATCATGCTATGACCAACCTCGCCGGCTGTGCCGTCAAGGCCAAGGTGAAGGCGGTTGTCTATCACCATGCCGCCGCCAATGCCGGTGCCAATGGCATAAACGGCCATGGTTCGGGCTCCGCGTCCGGCTCCGAATTTCCATTCGCCGAATGTGATGGCGCGAACATCATTCAACAGGTAGGTGGATAAACCCGTGTATTCCTTGATCTTATCGGCTACAGGCGCGTTGACCCAGTTGCCGTACAGGTTTGGAAGGAAAACGGTACGGCCGTTTTCAATGTCGATCTGCCCGGGAGCCCCGATGCCAATACCGCCAATATCTGAAACCTTCAGCCCACTGG
Organism: uncultured Leptolinea sp.; assembly: GCA_964404415.1. Taxonomy (GTDB): domain Bacteria; phylum Chloroflexota; class Anaerolineae; order Anaerolineales; family Anaerolineaceae; genus Leptolinea. The sequence goes on from CAYOKC010000018.1 coordinate 15,949, forward strand.
CTTTGATCACATTAAGGAACAGATCTGCCATGCGCCGTATTACAGCATCCTGCCCTTCACGCGCGATCGTCGGCACGGAGATCAGGTTGGTTACTTCACCGGTCTCAGTATCAACTATTCCTGCCCTGACATTTGTTCCCCCAAGATCACCACCGATGTATTTCGCCATCCCGTATCACCCGAATATTTTAAAATGATTGCGCGGCCGAAAACACACGTACTAACCGCTATGGTATTTTAAGTCAAATTTAACAAATTGTGAACCGGTTCAGGGTTCGTTTCTTGGTTAATCAGGCTTTCAAACAGCTTACATTATCCACAACTTGCGAAATTATGCAGTAAACCCTGTCAACCTGAAGGTTGGAAAAAAAGAACCACCCTGAAAGGTGGTTCCTGTGCCCCCGGCAGAATTCGAATCTGCAACCTTTTGCTCCGCAAGCAAACGCTCTATCCAATTGCGCTACGAGGGCATCAATTTACGCGTTCTTTCAACGCGCACCCTAAATATATCAGGGTGACGGCGATACGTCAAGGAAGGTTTTGTGGTTGAAAGCGCCGGTTGACTCAGTTCTCTTCCAGCATATGTGACAGGAAATCGGCGTCTTCCAGATCCTGAGGGCGGCCGGTCAACTTCTTAGTGGTGATCAGGCTTAGCAGGTCAATGTAATAGATCGGGGTCTTTTTTTCTTCGCGTTCCATCCGGCGCGGATAGGAATCTTTGAAGGTTAATCCATCCAGCTCTGTAACAAAGATAACCCGTTCCGGCGGGTATCCGAGTTGTATGGCTGTATCCGGTGACACAAAATCCGCCGGCTTAAGTCCAAGTGACCCGAATCCGAATTTCTCCAGCGCGGAAACGATCCGTTTCCCGTTGGTTAGAGTTGGATTCACCCAGATATCCAGATCGCGTGTGAAACGCGGATGCCCGTGAGCGGCAACCGCGTACCCGCCCACGATCAGGTACTCAACTCTCTCTTCGTCGAGTAATTTTAACAACTCCAAGAAGTCTGGTTGGAACATTATCCCTGCCCGCGTAATGCAATTGCCGGATTCTTTCCAATTCAGCCATACGGTCTTCGTATGATCTGCTTTTCCAGTATACCCAGTCCCGTGGTTCTTGAGAACCGGTTATTCCAATGTTTTCATTTCTGATATGTAATTCAGGCATGGCCGCATTATAACCATTTTTTGTATACATCGGCTCACCTTAGCCTTTCAATAGAAACCCGTCTATTTTTGTGCAATAAATGAGCCAAAGGTATCGGTTGTTTTTACCATCCCCTTGATTTCACTATATGGGATCAGCACTTCCTGCGGACCGGCAGCGTAAGGCGCCACCTGGTACGGGTCAAAGCTTAACCGGAGACCCATTTCTGTAAGGTTCCAATTCTTAAAGTTCTCTTCTTTTACTTCGAGGCCTTCTTCAAAGAGTAGAAAATCCGGTTTTTCGAGCGCTGTCTTGCAGTATTTTGACAGAAAAGCCAGGGCGCCATTCGAATCAATAAACAGGTCATTTATGGATACTGTTTTTCCCGCGGACAGATCATAATTCACAATTTTAAAATAGTGGTTGGGGTGTGCCGCGCCGGCCATGTAGTAGTCAACATAGAAACGCACACTTGCCATTTGTGGATTCAGCAGCGCGACATCGTAATTGATCCACATGAAACTTGACTGGATCACCATTTCCGGTGGGATTTCCCAGTCTTCAAAGTTTTTCTTGAATCCGTCCAGTTCTTCTGTGACAGATTTTTTCAACAACACGTTCAACGCCCCGGCAGTCTGCAACTGGATTACCGGTACCTGTCCGTGAATCTCATATTTTGGATCATCGCTGGCTTCGAATACCAGCTCTGATTTGACATCAATTCCGTCGATTGACATACTCATATCCGGTTCAAAAAACACAAGTTCATCATTCACCAGGGCGGCCAGTGAGTGATAGCTGGCCAGGGCGAGCTCCGCGGGCTCAATACCCTCGCAGCCTGTGGACAGATACGAGAATTCATCCTCGTAGAAATCAAGCGATGTTTTCGGCGGAGGATTTCCTTTCAGGAATTCTTCACGCATTATTATTTTTACAGAGTATTTCGGGGCGTCACAGGTTTTATCATCGACGGAATAGCTTTCGGGAGTAATTCTCACCCGGATCCCGGGTTTCAAACCGGATTTCGCGCCCTGTTTCAGGGGAACGACATTGTATGCGATCCAATTTCCAGAGAATCCGTCCTCAAATTGCACGGGGGTTATTGTCACTTCCGGTTCAGGGGTGGAATCCTGCCCCACCGGTTGAACCGGAACGAACGCGGAAATCGTCAAAACACCCACAGCCAATATGGCAGTAAGCAAATGGGGTCGTCTCATTTTTACCTCCAGCTACCGGAAAACCCGGTATTACTTCAATGGTTCCGCGGAAACAACACTTCCCAATCCATTGACTGTCAACTTCCATTCCGAACCGGTATCGGCCTGCCGGTAGAAAGCGTAATCCTGCGTTTCATACTTATACTGATCACCATTGGCATTAAAAATCAGCATGTAGTTTTCGGAACGGCTGCCTTCACGCTGGTCACTGGATAAATTTACCGGTGGCCAGGTGGCGTTGGGTCCGCTGCCCGTGGCAACCAGCGGATCATCAGCGTGCCATTCATTGATAGTGTAATCACAGTAATCATCATGGACTTCATACTCACAATCCTGCACCACTTCGGCCACGCCGTTGCCTTTATCCACTTTGTATGGTTCGCCGCACACCTCAACGGAGTTCGGCACATAGGAAGATGATGTTCCGCGAACCCGGTCGGAGCAACTGCCCATGACCGCTTCCGAGGGAACGCTATCCTGCCAGTCGCTTTTTTCAACCGGGCCGTAAACTTCAATGGCGATCTCGCGTTTCCATTCCATTCCATTCAGGATGGCGGTCATGTCTGATTTCTTCAAAGACAATCCGATCAGGCTGCAAATCCCGATCAACGCGAGCAAACCGGCGATGCCCATGGCAACCAGGCATCCCTTTGACAGTCCCTTGCCAGCCGGTTGAACCGGTTTTTCCGCCGCCTTCAACGGGGCGCCGCAACCCACGCAGATCTGCGCGTTTGCCGGGTTCTCCGCCGCGCAATGTGGACATTTTGTTTTTGTGGATGTGCCCTCTTGAAAACCGCCCAGTTCTTTTCCAGCCTGCCGGGCTTTGCCTTCTTTCAAGTCACCGCCGCATTGTGAACAGATGACGGCATCCGCAGTGTTGCGCGCGCCACAAAAACCGCAATGAATATCGGGGCCTTTGCCCGCCTGTTTTATCTTGGCTTCATCCTGCAAAATTTGCTCATCGGCTTTGGCTTGAAATTCAACATCCGCCGGCTGGGGGGAGCCGCAGCTCTGGCAGGTTTTTGACAGCCCGGGGTTGCGTGTTTTGCAGTTCGGGCAAGTCCATTCCAGTTCAACGTAGCCGAGTTCTTTCCGTGCCATGAATAAAGCCTCCTGATCATTTCCAATTATCTGTAATTATTATACGAATGATACGCCGGATTTGTTACGCGCCACCCGTGGATTTATTGTTCTTGTAACCAGATGGCCTTAATAATAAAGAACGCCACAGCCATCCAGAAAGCAACGATCAGCACCGCGAACCACCAACCATGGATACCGGCATCATCAGGCCGCGCGGCGACTACCTGATGTGCTTCAGTAAAGATATCACCGGGGATCATTTTTATCGCCAGAAATATTCCCAACGGGATCAGGATCAGATCATCCAAATACCCCAGCACAGGGATAAAATCGGGGATCAGGTCTATCGGGCTGAGCGAATAGGCCAGAATGACCGCGATGAAAACCCTGGCGTACCAGGGGGTTCGGGGATCGCGGTAGACCACGGCCAGAACATTAATTTCTTTTTTTAGTTTTCGCGCTGATTGTTTCAGTTTTTCCATGTACATTATCTGGCACCGCTAAAAAATTCAACAACATTCCCATCGGCGCGGATATCCAGCCACTTGCCATCCGTAATTGTGACCGTGTTCCCTGGTTGAGAGGGAATGTCTTTGGCCATGATAATGACCGGGGCTCCATCAACTTTTTGGTTATCGGCCGGATGGTCGAGAATCAGCACCCCGGGTTCACCAATTCGTCCAACATCTGTGGACGCGTCATTTTGGGAATTACCATAGCTCATTTCCACGATCTGCCTGCCCCAGATTATCCGCAATGTACTGCCTTCAACAAGTTTTTTTTGAACCTCAAGTATCGCGCCGCGACCCAGGTCAAAGCGTTGACCGGTTTCCAACCCTGTTACTTCCATTTCTGTTTCTCCCAACCCGGTGACAAGACGGGATTGCACCTTTGTTCCCCCGGCCTGGCGGTTGACCAGTAACCAGTCCGGATCAAAGCGCTCGAGGCCATCTCCAATGAATATAGCCGTAGACGCCGTGGCATTGGGGATGATCACCGCGTCCAGTTTTTTTTGGAACACAGGCAGACGGCGGTCAACAAATGAGATCAGGTCTTTATCGCCCGGCCGGTTAGTCACCAGGATGTGCTGCCCCCCGGGTGAAATAATAAAAGTGGAGAGGTCATTCCCCTGCCGGAAAACCTGAATATGGAGGCGGCCATCGGGACGCAGAAAGAAAAGATTGAGCAGGAAAAATAGGCTCATTACCGGCAAGGCGGCCAGTATGATCAAAGAAATTGATCGCAGCCTGGTCAGCCAAACCCCGCGGAACAAGACGGACAGGACGACTAACACGATCAAAACAACAGCCTGCCAGAGATCAAGCTGTATATTGATCAAACCAAAGCCGCGCAATCCGGAGAAAAATTCAACAATTTTTGTGGTGTACGCCAGTGGGATCCAGGCGACACAGGCAATGATCTTTCCCAGAGGGAGCCAGATCATACCCGCGATGGCGGCAAATCCACCGATGATCATGGCTGCCGGCTGGACCGGAAGGACAAACGGATTGACCAGCAGACCGATCAGGGGATACCGGTGAAAATGATACAGCAGGAACGGTAATGTGGTCAATTGGGCAGACAGCGTGATGACCACCGAATCACCGGCTGTCCGCCAGAAAACATTGACCTCGGCCGGTTTATCGTCAGATGTTTGCCGTGCCACGAACCAGTCATTCAACGGCGCGCCGATCAACAGAATTCCAGCCGTAGCCGCGACAGATAATTGAAAACCGATATCCCGCAGGATGAGCGGATTGAATAAAACCATGACCATAGCCGCAAGACCCAGGCTGTTGACGGCAGTACGGTTGCGGCCGATTGATTTTCCCACCATCGCCAGCGCGCCCATGATGGCCGCGCGCACCACCGAAGCGCTTGCCCCGGCCATCACCGTGTAACCGGCGAGGATGACGATCGCCGCCCACACCGACCACCGTTTGGGAAGCAGCCGTCCGGCCAGCGCCAGGATGAGACCGGCGACAATGGTAATGTTGAATCCGGAGATTGCCACAAGGTGGGAAGTTCCCGTGTCTTGAAATGCGTTCTTCAAGTTATCCGGGATGTCTTCGTCGCGGCCAACCAGTATGCCGCTTAGAAATGACGCTTCAGGCTGCTGCATGATCTGTTTCACGGTCTGCGCCACGTTGTCACGGATCTGATAGATCACCGAGAGTACCGGGCTGCCGGCATTTTGCCCTACCACGGTGATACGCGGATAGGCCATATAGGTGTAAACGCCGCGGTTTTCAAGGTATTGCCGGTAAGAAAAATCTTCGCGCTCCGGCGGTGTTTCCGGTTTACCGGAAATTTCCAACAGGTCGCCATACTCATACCGGCTTCCGGCGGGGAGAAGCAAAATGGCGTCACCGGTGACAACAGCGGGAGAATCACCTACTTTCATCAATCGTGAGGTGACGGTCAACAATGTGCTCTTATCGTGGTTTTCAACCGGTTGTGACGCCAAAACCAGAATGGTGACTTCTCCCCGGTTATTGTAGTAGGCGAGATCGTCAGTTTGGAACACAGGCCGTGCCGCCTCGCCCCGCGCCATCCCGAGCAGGAACGCGGCGATCAACAGGCCTACGGGAACACGCAACAGGCGATTAACACAGCGGTATGTATGAAACCGGTTTAGCAGTCTCCCCTCAAGGATACCGGCAGCCGCCAGCAAAACGCCCGCAATTAATAAACTCAGGCTGTAACTGGATTGGAATAACGGAACGGCTGCGCCGGCGATGAATGCAATGGAGACCCAGAGGAGCGGCATGGTCGCTATCCCTTAATTTTTATGTTGACTTCTTAATCCATGGAATGATCATGGGGGTTTTCATCCGGTAGGAGCGGTATTCGTCACCGAATTCTTCAACGAGTTTCTTTTCTTCCACGATACCGCCAATAATGAAGTAAAGAGTGAAAGCCGCCCTCAATGCCATCCCATTCCAGGTGAGCTCGGGCGCTGCCCACAGGAAAATGATTGACCCGGTATAGATGGGATGCCGCACAAGACGGTACAGTCCACCGGTTTCGAGCTTGCCTGTTGACAGCTTGTCCGGTTTCTCTACCAGTTGCCGTAAACCGGATAAGTGTCCAAATCCGGTTTGAAACACCGCCATAGTGGCAAAAATCAAGCCCGCGAGTTGCAGTAACAGTAAAAGCCATGACCAGGGGGCAGGCAGGGAATAAATGGTCATATCCGGCAGGGTGACAGCCACAGCCAGCAGCGGCAGCAATGTGATGAAAGCAAAGATGTTATAAGCCAGGCGGTACCAGGAATACCGGGATCCCATCCAGTCTAAAGCCATGGCCTTGGCTTTCTTGGAAGCCAGCAGGGAATGTATCAGTCCATACAGCGCGGTAACTGCCAGTATGAGGAGAATATTAGTAATCACCTGAAAAGTATTCATTGAATCTGATTCTACCCTATAGTGAATAAGGTTTTTTACACCTTGAGACCAACCACGGCGCAGTCACTCAATAACTTAATAGTACATAAAAACAATCAAGTTGACTCCCTTCAATTGAATACCTATAATAAAACTATCATCATTGTCTGAATTAGGTTATCCGGCTGTGTGTTCGTTTAATTTGAATGGGAGGAAAGATGGGCAAATTATTTGACGGAACCGAATTTTTCAAAATGATGGCAGACAACGAGAAAGCCGTTGCGGCGTTGTACAGACAGGTTGCGGCTGATGCCAGCCTGGGCGGGAAGTTTCTGGAAAACCTGGCGAAAGACGAAGATCGTCATTTCGATGTCTACACCGCCCTCCTGAAGAAACATTCCGGTGACAGCGACCTTAAGGCGGAAATTTCCGATGACCAGGAAAGATACATGAATCTCCTGATCGCCAACAATATGCTTAAAGATGTCGATTCATTGATGAAGAAAGCCGCGAAGTTCACCGACAAAGATCAGGTTTACGAACTGGCTGAACGGGCCGAACGTGATTCCGTCCTATATGTTGAGGAATTAATGTCGGTTTTCCCGGAACTAATGCCGGCTGATTTCGCCACTGTACTCAAGGAAGAAAAAGACCATTTGAAACAGGTATTAAGCCGGCGAATGGAAAATAAAATGACTTCCTTGCGGTTGTAGTTATTTTTCACCGAACAAAATGCCGCCGGCAAAAAGTACCTTTGCCGGCGGCTTTTTTGAATATTTTTACTGTTTTTCCATTCCCTGGAATATCAGGTCGAACTACTCCACAGAAAACTCAACCGTTTTGTCGAGTTTGTCGTTCAGGTAGAGTTCGACTTTATATTTTCCAAGCGGCCATGGACCGTTATTCGTGGCGCTGAAGGTGATCGGGCTGCCTCCGGTGACCATTTCCTTTTCCACAAATTGGGTGGCCATACCGGATTCATCATACATATACCAGACCGCTTTCACTTTGGTGTCATCCGGCGCGTTGGCCAATTCGACAATGAACACAAAAGGCTGGTCCTGGGTGTAGGTAGTGGTCTTTGTGCCGGACGATTCATCCGTCACCAGATAGGCGTCTTTAATGTTGGCCGTAGTGGCGCTGAATTCACAGGCAAGGGCGGATAACGCGAGTACAGCCACTCCCAATAAGATCATAAATTTCCTGTTGCCCATCTATCTTCCTCCTGAAATATTATATAGATATTATAGATATACTATATCTTAATAAGAAAGAAGTCAATCACCGCGACGACCCGTCTTGAAACCGGCATCATCTGAATTTTCCATTAGATTTTTCCCCCTTTTGTCCTACTTTATTAAGAACTTTCTCATACAGGGATAGCATTTTTCCAAATCTACATACAATATCACCAACGGGGCTGCACAATGTTCGTTTTTCAATAAGCAATATCCGCACATTATCGAATTGAGTCTACTTACACGCAATTGATACCGCATACCATTGGAGGGCAACCATGATCCTGAATCGTTTCATTGACTGGATGAATGTTCAACCCGTAATTGTTTTGCTTATGTCCATCGCGGCATTGATCCTGTTTTACACCACCTACTCGCGCCCCGGCGACCCGATCAACACATTCTGGGCCTGGTTAAAACGCTTTATTGAATCGACCGTTGTCACCCTGCTTTTCCTGGGTTTGCTGTGGGGATTCCGGACCATTCTCAACAGCAACATGGCCACCTTCTATTCAACCCATGGCAGCCTGAGCAACATCAGCCGCAACAGCGCCCAATCCATCTGGGGACGCCCCCATTACCAGGGTGAATTAAACGTCATCCACTACATCCGCCGGATGGTCAAACAGGAGATCCCGCAGGAAGATCCCACCAAACTTCCCATCTATAAAGATGTGGAGATCCGCGAGGAAGTTCCGGAAAACAGTGTGCAGAGCTTTAAGGGCGATGTCAACATGACGTTGAGCAACCGCGAGAAGGGATACGCTTATTACAGCGGTTACATCATTGACGCCAACTATACCTACGATGTGATCAATGACTCGAACCTGGTTACAGAAGCTGAATTTGACTTTCCGCTTTCGCCCAACCAGACGATGCACGAGAATTTCAGCATCCAGATGGACGGCAAGGATATCAGCCAGCAGGTGCAGTATTTTGGAGATAATGTCCATTGGATGGTGAAAATGCAGCCCCAGCAGCGTTCGACCATCGAAGTGACATACACATCCCGCGGTATGGATACCTTCACCTACCAGATCACCAACCGGCGCGAGATCAAGGAATTTGAACTCACCTTGACCATCGACCGCCTGCCAGTTTCGCTGTTGAATTACCCGGATGGCGCGTTGACCCCCACCGAGATCAAATCCTCTTCAGATGGACTTGGTTCGGTGTTGACCTGGCGGCTTGACCGGGCGATCACTTCAGCCGGAATGGGTGTGGCATTGATCACACCCGAACAGCCGGGAGCCAAAGTGCTGCAGGTGCTGGTCAACAGCGCGTACGGCATCACCCTTCTGCTGGCGATTTTATGCCTCACCCTTCTGATCCGCGGGGAAAAGGTAAACTTCCTTGACCTGGCTTTGATCTCCGGCGCGTACAGCATTTACTATATGGTCATGGCTTCGGTGAGTGATTTCTTCTTCGGTTTCTGGGGATCGCTGATCCTGGGTACAGTGGTCACAGGCCTGCTTACTTATTTCCTCTTCCGCCGGCTTGAATCAAAACTGCTGCGCAATCTGATCTACGGCGTGGTGGGATTCTTCACCATTGTCTACCCCCTCTCCGGCCTGTTGACGCAGGTGGCAGACCGGAACACATTTGACGGCCTGGTGCAGATCGGGTTGATCATTTACCTGTTCTTCCTGTCGTTGTATACCCGGGTGGAACGCGCAAAATCGATAGAGTAAACCTGATCAAAAAGAAGCGCCTGTGAATAAACCAGGCGCTTCTTTCATTTATTGGATATTCCGGATCAGTCTCTTCCGGGAAGTGTCTTCCAGTTGGCTTTCCACAACACCAATCCACCAAGGATGGTGGTGGCTGCCATCTCCCACAGGCTGACCAGCGGACCAAAACCGATCGAATCTTCGAGCGCGTCGCGCACTTCATCATACATTGAGTGGTACACACTCACCACAGCGAGACTGCCGCTCTTCGCGTAAACAAATGCGAATAAAATGGCATTCATTATGGACGGTACAGCGGTGATCAACACGAGGACGATTACCGTCACCCAGACAGGGGTGCCGGGTTCAGCGGTATTCATCCCGACTTTTATGACAACCGGCAGGTGCCAGAACCACCAGATCACTCCATGCAGTAAAAGCCCTTTTCGGGATCCGTGAGATTTCATCAATCGGGGAAGCATATATGCCCGCCAGCCGAACTCTTCACCAAAACCAGGGATGACTGTGATCACCAGTTTCGTCAGAAATCCTCCCAGTATTGGCCAGAATGCCAGGCCTGCCGGTATGGAGTGCAAACCGGTCAGATTTTCAATGAGCACCGGCGCCGCGAATATCACCAACGCCACGGCGAATGAGGCAATGTAATGCCAGGGTTTTCCCCAATTCCACCCCATAGTCTTAAAACCGTCACGGAAAATCCACCGGCCGCAGATATATGACCCTACTGTGACCATGACCATGGCCAGCGAACTCAATATCAGGCTGGCCGTCGGATTGTCCATCAAGATCACAAACGCGATCATAAATGGCCATGACAAACCGAAAACGATCAACAGATATAACGGTAATGAAAATGGACGCGAATCCGCGATGGATTGGCCGTTTGACATATTTACTCCCAAATGGTCTGAATCCGGATTGAGTAGTCTAACAATACAAAACCGGGGTGAAATCTATACGGATCTCACCCCGGTGATTATTTAGCGGAAAGACGCGATCAGGGCATTAACCATGGCGTCATCCCATGTGTCATTGTTGCTTGAGATCATCAGGACCGCCTGGTTTCCCTGTTTGCTGTCAAATGAAACGGTGCCCACCCGAACAGTTTCACCTTCCGATGACACACCCTCTTTGATGATCAGGGTGGATTGCTGACCGCGAATGGTGACCGGCCGGTCTTCCACGCTGGTAAACTGGCCGCCGTTGACTGTGACATTTCCCTTGCCGGATTGTTCCTGCATGCTCTGCATGATCTCTTCCACATTCAAATTCAGGTTCTTGGGAAGTTCGGTAAGAAAGATGTGGGTGCTTTGATCCGGCGAGAAATAACCAACCGCCGAAAATCCCATAATGTTCATCCCGTATGGGTTGGTGAACCCGGCGGGGATGTCAAAATCGGCAATATTGGAGGCGATGACAGCGACCTCTTCCGGATTTTCGGTGGTATTGGCATCAAGGTTTTGCATGATGGTGCCCATTGAAACAACACCGGTCAATGCCAGGCCTGTCCCAACACAGCAGCATAGCACAACCAGAACGGCAATAATGATAAGAATTACTTTGAGTGTTTTATCCATTTTATTTTTTCCTCTCTTTGGCTACTTCACATACGGGAAAACTCTATTTTTGTTGCTGAAATTAGAACCCGAAAAAGAACCGGGCAAAATCAATAAACCAGTGGAAGGCAATCGCCGAACCGAGATCTTTTTTGATCTGCAATAAAGCCATTGGCAAACCAAAAAGCAGGCTGGTGACAGCCAGCATGACCAGTCCCATCACGGGGTTTTGCTGGAATAATTCCGGCAAATGGTTCAGGCTGTGCGGAACGACGGCCAGAAAAACCGCCAATGCCATAACGCGGCGGTCAGGCAGGGAATAACGCAGTAAAAAAAGAACCAGGGCGAGGATAAAGTAGCGGAAGATGATCTCTTCATGTATGGCCGGGCTGAGGGCTTCCAACGCGCTGATAAATAGTGACTTGAACTGTACGTTTCCGGAATTAAGGTAGAAATACAGATTGTTCAGTATGGTAAGCGGCAGGGCGAACAGAATCCCGATACCGGCATTTTTTAATTTGGTGGAAAGAGGAGTGTCAAACGCGTTGACAGTCACCGTACGGTTTTTGAACAACAAAACACCCGCGGTAAAACAGAACAACACACCCAATCCTTCCTGCGCGCACCAGAAAATATACGGATCGTGCTGCCAGTGCGAGATCGCGCTGACCAGCCCGAGAATCAACCCGATGAGAACCGGGCGGAATGTCAACCGCCTCCAGCTGAGAAGGATGACAACGATGGCTGTTAACGTAAGGGCGGTTTGCGACCAGTTCCAGATTCGGCTGGTGAGGTTAATATTTTCAACCGGCAACAGGTAATTGGTTGTGTACAATGCGGCATAGACCGCGATAATGGAGGCTACGCCGATCCAGCCAAATAGTCGTGTACGGCGTAATGTGGATGATAATTCTGGGGCCATTTTCTTTTCTTTGGTTATTGAAGGATTTTCAGCTTGATGCAAAACGCATCAACATCTGTTTATGTATTTTATAGTAGGAATACGTTTTAAATTGAAAACGGGTTCCATACAATGGATATTTTATGCGGATCATTTCTTAGATAAATCTGTATGCAAGATCTCTTAAACAACTACAATCAACGATGTTGCTGGATAATCGGCGTACAGGAATATCGAAGGAGCAACACTCATCATGAATGGTGAACTGGCACAGATAGTAACCCTGGTGACATACGGAAACCACATTTTAACTGGAAACGATGTTGACCTGTCAACGAATGCAACGTTCCAATACCTTTCCTCCATTAAATTCGCGCGCTATAAAAGCAATAAAGATAAAAGCGGGGATGTGGTGGCAGGCAGCGTCAGTGACTGGTTCGCGTTTTTGCAATCGAATCAGGTTTCACGGTTGTGGAATGTGGCGTTTGCCTGGGACAGGCCTGACATGCCGGAACATATCGCCGCGTCTTTTGCCGGCGGTGTTGCCCGCGCCATCCAGGCAGATATGCCCGACGGGTACGAGTTATGGTATCCGTTGTGGCAAACCGGCGGACCCAAAGAGAAACCCTGGGATGTGGAATACCGCGGGTTATTGTTTACCAACAATCACGTCTACCCGTCACCGCCCGTTGCGTTTGTGAAAGGGGAATTACGGAAAGCAATCGCAGACGCGGTTTCTTTTTCCCACCGGCCGGAAGTTGGTGCCGGTTTCTGGGCGGATCATTTTACGAAATCCCTGGATTTGCTTGAATCGCCCGCCCCGATGATACCTTACCACCCGGATATGCTCCCCAATACCGGGTTTGACCTGGAAGCCCGCCAGGTGATAGCCGCCGCCGCGCAGGCGTATGTGTTTGGCGGTATGGGCTCATGGAATGATATGGGATTCGCGGATAACGACCTGAATAAGGAATATGAAAAGATCACGAGAGAATTGTATGAAACCGTGAAGATGTCAATTGTGATCGCTTCTAATGCATACATAAAAAAGCAGGTTGGGGCCTGACCCAACCTGCATCCCATTATTAAACCCGCAAAACAAACCCTTACTCCGCGTCATCAAAACCTATGGATTCCTGTCGGTTCTGTTCCAGAATAGGAATGATTGCTCCGGGTTTTCTGGTCTTGACGCGCACGAGATGAATAGTAACGCCCGATGCAATAGCGAGCAGCAGCAGGCTCAACCAGAGTGCCGGTTTCACGATAAGTATTGAAGCGCCAATAGTTAACCACAGAAATGAAATACTGATGATTTTCTGAGCAAGAGGGATCCCATTCCCTTCCTGGTAATTGCGGATGTAATCGCCAAGAATGGGGTTTTCCAACAATTTCCGGTGTAATACGCTCGACCCCCGGCTGTAACAAAACGCCGCCAGCAGCAGAAATGGTGTTGTGGGCAAGACAGGGAGGAAAATGCCAATGATCCCCAGCCCGACGCTGATGGATCCGGAAATTATCCAGATGGTTGATGTTTTATTTTTCATAACCTGCTTCGCGATTTTTCCAAAGGATGTCAATATAATAAGAGTAATTGGATTGTACTTGGCATAATTAAATTAGTCAAACCATTTGTGCTGGACGTAAAAGAAGCAGGTTGGGTCATGACCCAACCTGCTTCTTTTACGTTATACCACGGGCGCTTCAAGTGAAGTTTCCGGTTCTATAGTTCCGGAGCCCTCACGCCGCAGCACCACATCGCCGTCGCCGTTCAGGTCAACGATGATCACGTCACCGTTGTTGAACTCATGGGCGAGCAACGCGTCGCTCAACGGGTCTTCCACCTTCTGCTGGATCACACGGCGCAGCGGGCGGGCGCCCATATCCGGGTCATAGCCTTCTTCCGAAAGCTTATCCAGCGCGGGGTCTGAAGCCTTGAGGGTGATCTCGTTCTCCACCAGGCGTTCGGCCACTTTTTCGATCTCAAGGTTGACGATCCGGCGAATGTGTTCCCGGGCCAGCGCGCGGAAGACGATGACGTTATCCAGGCGGTTGATGAATTCCGGCCGGAAGACGCGCTTCAGCGAGTCCATCAGCTTCTTGCGCATATCTTCGTAAGCTTCCTGTTCTTTTTGCTCCTCATCGAGCGTGAGGGTGAAGCCGAGCGAGCTCTGGCGTTTGATCATATCCGCGCCAATATTGGAGGTCATCACAATTATGGCGTTGCGGAAGTCCACTTTGTGGCCTTTGGCGTCAGAGAGATGGCCCTCTTCCATGATCTGCAGCAGCATGTTATGCGCTTCCGGATGGGCTTTCTCGATCTCGTCAAACACCACAATGGAATACGGCCGGCGGCGGATGGCTTCGGTCAACTGGCCGGCTTCCTCATACCCTACATATCCCGGAGGCGCTCCCACCAACCGGCTGACGGTATGCCGTTCCATAAACTCCGACATATCGAGCTGGATGAGGTTTTCTTCGCTTCCGAAGAGGAATTTCGCAAGGGTTTTGGTCAACTCGGTCTTACCCACACCGGTGGGTCCAAGGAACATAAATGTTCCGATCGGCCGGCGGGGATCCTTGAGGCCGGAACGCGCCCGTCGCACGGACTTGGAGATGGCCTCGATGGCCTCGTTCTGTCCGATGATGTGTTTCTTCAACTCGTCTTCCATCTGCAGCAGGCGCACGGATTCTTCCTGCGCCATCTGCATCAACGGAACACCCGTCCACATGGAAACGACTTCGGCGATATCGTTGGCGTTCACAACCGGGCTGGTTTCACGGTCCCAGGTGGTGCGCATTTTTTCAAGCTGCGCTTCGATATCATTCTGTTTTTCTATGATCTCCTGGGCGTCATCAAAGCGGCCTTCTTCCACCGCGTTGGTGTGGTCAATGCGCAACTGCTTGAGGTTGACCATCAATTCCTTTACGGTCTTCGAGGCTTCGCTCTTGTACATGCGCACGCGCGAACCGGATTCATCGATCAGGTCAATGGCTTTATCCGGCAGGAAGCGGTCGTTGACATAGCGTGCCGAAAGGCGCGCGGCGGCTTCAATCGCTTCATCCGAGATGGTCAGGCGGTGATGTTCTTCATACGCCTTGCGGATACCCTTAAGAATCTGGATGGTTTCGTCCACGCTCGGTTCGTTGACCACGATCGGCTGGAAACGGCGTTCGAGCGCCGCATCACTTTCAATGTGTTTGCGGTATTCCTCCAGCGTTGTGGCGCCGATCACCTGCAATTCGCCGCGTGACAGCGCTGGCTTGAGGATGTTCGCCGCGTCGACGGATGACCCGGCCGCGCCGGCACCCACCAGCATGTGGACTTCGTCAATGAAGAGGATCGCCTGGGAAGCTTTCAATTCGTCGATCACCCGTTTCAGGCGCTCTTCAAATTGACCGCGGTACATGGTACCGGCCACCAACGAGCCAACATCCAACTGCAGAACGCGTTTATCCAGCAGCTGCGCGGGGACGTCCCCCTCGATGATCCGCTGGGCGAGGCCTTCGACAATAGCCGTCTTACCCACGCCCGGTTCACCGATCAGCGCGGGGTTGTTTTTGTTGCGCCGCGCCAGGATCTGAATGACGCGTTCAATTTCCATCTGCCGCCCGATGACCGGGTCGAGCTTGCCGTCTTCCGCTTTGGTGGTCAGGTCAACAGCGAGCTGATCAACCAGCGGGGTTTTCGCCCGACTGGCCTGTTCTTTTTGAGAGGCTGACTTCCCCGGGTTCGCCGTAGCCGTCGGGGTGGAAGCCGGTGACGTACCGCCCTCCTGCAATACCCGGCGTGTCTGCCGGCGGATCTGCTCGGCGGTCACGCCCAGTTTGCGCAGCACTTCAACCGCCGCGCCCTCCTCAAGGCGGACCAGCCCGAGCAACAAGTGTTCGGTGCCGATATAGTGGTGGCCCATCCTGCGGGCTTCGTCAATTGCGTATTCGAGCACTTCCTGCGTGCCGGAAGAAAGGTCGATCTTCCCGCCGCGGTAATCGCCCACGCCGCTGACTTTTTCCACCATTTCCTGAATCCGTTCAGGTTCCAAACCCAGATCGCGAAGCACACGGCCGGCTACGCCGCCGTCTTCTTCCACCAGTCCAAGCAGCAGATGTTCAGTACCGATGGTATTCTGCTGCAAACGTTCAGCCGCCTGGTGAGCCAGGCTTAAAACACGCCGCGCTCTTTGGGTGAATCGCTCCATTCCAGACAAGGTTACTCCTCCATATTAAACGCGAGCCTCAAGGAAATCCTCAGGCTGCCATGAAAACAGTTCGGTCAACAACTACCGTTATATAAGCTTTGAATCCATTCTACCAAAGAAAAAACTTTTGTCGAGTCACGCTCTACAGTAATATAACGGATAGTGTACAGCACGAATGTATAATTCTTATTTGAATTTACCCCGAAAAGGACATCAAATGAAAGTTCTCATTGCAGTGGATATGGAAGGCATCAGCGGTGTGACCTGCTGGGATCACGTTCTCCCCGGCCACTCCGAGTACCCCCGCGGACGGCGTTGGATGACCGCGGACGTGAACGCGGCCGTGGAAGGCGCGGCACAGGCCGGCGCCGATGAAATCATTGTGACAGACGGCCATTGGGACGGATCGAATATCTTGATCGAAGAATTGGATCCTCGTGCCAGGTTGATCAATGGAACGCCGTCCCCGTTTTCCATGATACAGGGTGTGCAGGATGGCGTCGACGCGGTTGCCTTCATCGGGTACCATGCCATGGCCGGAACCCGGAATGCCATACTTGACCACACCTGGTCCAGCCTGCGGATGCACAATTTCTGGTTGAACGGCACACTGGCCGGCGAGATCGCCATGAACGCTGCCGGCTGCGGTCACTTTGGTGTTCCGGTGGTAGCCATCAGCGGTGACCAGAGCGCCTGCGCAGAAGCTGCCGCCCTTATTCCGGGCATCAAGACGGCTCAGGTGAAAAAAGCCAACGGCCGCATGAACGCCGAATGCCTGTCACTGCAGCAGGCGCAGCAATTGATCACTTCCACGGTGAAACAGGGTGTTGAATCACGCTCAAAAATAAAACCCTATGCCCTTACCGGCAAGGTGACGGTTGGCGTTGAATTCTACCGGTCGGATATGGCGGACTGGGCGGAAGGTTTGCCCGGGGCAAAACGCATCAACGCTCGAATTCTGGAATACACCGGCGATGATATTGTGTCTGCCAGCCGGGCTTTCAGGGCAATGGTCGGTTTGACTCAGGTATAGCCGGATACTATTATGGTTGGATGGTGATGGTCCGCGCGGCGGACCATCCACTCCAGTTGCCGGCCGCGTCCCGCGCTCGCACATGCCAGTAATACGGTATGGATGTCACCAGCCCGGTGGGTTTGGTATATGTTGTCTTGATCGGCGTTCCGGGAACGGCCGCACCATCAGGTGTTGCGTAGACCGGCGATGAGAAGTCTGCATTATCATCGATGGCAAACTGATAACCGGTGGCTGTTGCGGCGGCTGTCCAGTAGAAATACGGTATCACACGCATCCCGGCTACATTATCAACCGGCGATGAAAGCGCGGGAACCGGTGGTGGGGCGGTATCCACAGTGAAGTACCGTGATGTAGACCAGGCTCCTGTTTCTCCCAGCGCGTTAATAGCCCGCACCCGCCAGTAATACAGTCCATCGGGTGTGATGGGGGATGACGGGGTGAAAGCGGTCAAACCACCGGCAACCGTTTCATTAACCTCGGGCGAGGCAAATGTTGACAGGTTATCCACCTGTATCTGGTACGACGCACCAGCCGTCACAGCGTTCCATGTGAAGGTTGGAGTGGTGTCGTTGGTCAGGCCATAGATGGGAGGATAGATCACCGAAGGCGCGCCCGGAACGATGGGCAGAATAGTGACCGTTCGAGATGTTGACCACGGACCCCAGTTTCCGGCCGCGTCACGCGCGCGCACATGCCAGTAGTACGGTGTAAGCACATTCAGGGCGGCCGGCTTGTAACTGGTCACCGCGACCGGCGTGCCGGGGACGGATGTGCCATCAGGCGTGGAGAAGGTTGGCGAGCTGAAATCCGCGTTGTCATCAATTTGGAACTGGTACGCGGTAGCGGTGGCAGCAACACCCCAGGTAAACAGCGGTATGGCCCGCAAACCAGCCGCGTTATCAGCCGGGAGGGAAAGCGCCGGCGCCGCGGGCGGATTGGTATCTACGGTGAAATAGCGTGCTGCTGACCAAGCGCCGGGCTCCCCGGCCGCATTGACTGCCCGCACGCGCCAGTAATATAAGCCGTCAACCGCGATGGGGGATGATGCGGTAAAGGCCGTCACTCCTCCGGTATCCTCCTCGCTGATCTCAGGGGAGATAAACGTGGACTGGTTGTCAACCTGTACCTGATACGTCACACCGGCAGTCACGGTATTCCATGTCAGCGTGGGTGTCGTGATGCGCGTCAACATCCCCGACGCGGGTGCCGTCAATACGGGCGCCGTTGGAATTACCGGAAGGATCGTTATCGTCCGCGCAGTTGACCAGGCTCCCCAATTACCGGCGGCGTCACGCGCGCGCACATGCCAGTAGTACGGTGTAAGTACAGCCAGAGCAGGCGGCTTCGCGGAGGCCGTGGTAATGGGTGTGCCGGGAACGGTTGAACCATCCGGAGTTGAGTAAACCGGTGATGAGAAGTCGGCTGTATCATCGATCTGGAATTGATAGGCGGTAGCCGTCAAGGCAACAGCCCAGGTAAAGGTGGGAATGGCGCGGATACCCGCCGCGTTATCCGCCGGTATTGAAAGCAAAGGAGCCGCGGGCGGTGTGGTATCAAGGGTGAAATAACGTACAACAGACCACGCGCCCGGCTCTCCGGCGGCGTTGACTGCCCGTACACGCCAGTAATACAGACCGTCAACCGCGATGGGAGAATCCGGCGTGAAGGTTGTCGCCCCACCAGTATCCGATTGGCTGACTTCGGGTGAGGAAAAGGTGGACTGGTTATCCGCCTGGAACTGGTAGGTCACCGCATTGGCAACCGGATTCCAGGTAAAGATCGGGCTGGTATTGCTGGTGAGGAAGGCGGTTGCCGGTGAAACAGCCACCGGGGCCGTGGGGATCAAAGGCAATATGGTGATCGTCCGCGATACGGACCAGTCACCCCAGTTGCCCGCCGCGTCCCGTGCGCGAACATGCCAGTAATACGGCGTTAGTACAGCCAGAGCAGGCGGCTTCGCGTAGGTGGTGGTTATGGGGGTACCCGGTACATCCGAACCATTCGGGGTTGAGTAAACCGGTGAAGAGAAATTGGCTGTATCATCGATCTGGAATTGGTACGCGTTGGCCGTCAGGGCGACTGCCCAGGTAAAGGTTGGGGTGGCGCGGATACCCGCCGCGTTGTCCGCCGGTATTGAAAGCAACGGGGCCGCGGGAGGGGTGGTATCCAGGGTGAAATAGCTCACTGTTGACCAGGCTCCCGGTTCCCCGGCGGCGTTGACCGCCCGCACGCGCCAGTAATACAGACCGTCAGGTGAGATAGGCGTCGCGGGGGTGAATATCGTCAGCCCGCCGGTATCCGCCTGATTGACCTCAGGTGAGGCAAAGGTTGACTGGTTATCCGCCTGGATCTGGTAGGTTACCGCGGCGTTCGTGGCATACCAGGAAAACGCTGGTGTGGTATCTGCCGTCAGAGAACGGATTACCGGAGCCTGTAATACTGGCGCCGTTGGGATTAACGGCAAAATCGTTAGAGTTCGGGAGGCAGACCAGGCGCCCCAGTTGCCGGCCGCGTCACGCGCGCGCACATGCCAGTAATACGGCGTAAGGATGGAAAGACCGGTAGGCTTCGCGTAAGCGGTGGTAATGGGCGTTCCCGGTACATCTGAACCGTTCGGGGTTGTGTAAACCGGCGAAGTAAAGTCGGCGGTATCATCGATCTGGAATTGGTACGCGGTAGCCGTCAAGGCAACTGCCCAGGTAAAGGTGGGAATGGCGCGGATACCCGCCGCGTTATCCACCGGTATTGAAAGCAACGGGGCCGCGGGCGGTGTGGTATCAAGGGTGAAATAACGTACAACAGACCACGCGCCCGGCTCTCCGGCCGCGTTGAACGCCCTTACCCGCCAGTAATACAGGCCATCTATGGTGATGGGAGATACTGGTGTGAAGGTAGTCGCCCCGCCGGTATCCATCTGATTAACCTCGGGTGAGGCAAATGTAGACTGATTATCCGCCTGGAACTGGTAGGTCACCGCATTGGCAACCGGATTCCAGGTAAAGGTCGGGGTGGTATTGCTGGTGAGGAAGGCGGTTGCCGGTGAAACAGCCACCGGGGCCGCGGGGATCAAAGGCAATATGGTGAGCGTCCGTGAAGCAGACCAGTCACCCCAGTTGCCCGCCGCGTCGCGCGCGCGCACATGCCAGTAATACGGCGTAAGGATATTGAGTCCGGTAGGTTTCGCGGTGGTGGTGGCAATTGGAGTTCCGGGAATAGACTCGCCATCCGGCGTCGAATAAACCGGTGAAGAGAAATCGGCGTTATCGTCGATCTGATACTGGTACGCGTTGGCCGTCGCGGTCACTGTCCAGTAGAAGATCGGGATAGC
>CAYOKC010000019.1:0-34842 GCA_964404415.1 uncultured Leptolinea sp.
CGTCGATCTTCTCTTGCATCTTTCCAAAGCGGCCGACAGCCAGCTTCATGATGATGGCTACCAGCAGGATAAGCACCGGAATAGCCACCGCTAGAACGATCGACAACTCAGGATTTATGCTGTACGCGAGAATAAATGACACGATCAGCATCATGGGGGCGCGAAGCAGTATACGCAAAGACATCATGAACGTCTGCTGCAGGTTATTAACATCGTTGGTCAGCCGTGTCACCAGTGACGCGGTACTGAACTGGTCAATATTTTTGAAAGAAAAGCTTTGCAGCTTATCAAACAGGGCATTGCGCAGGTTGGCACCAAACCCCATGCTCCCGGTGGACGTCAGCCACATATTGGCTATGCCGCCGGCGATGGCGATCAACGCCAGCGCCACCATGATCAAGCCGATATTGGATATGTACCCGATATCTTTCGTCGGGATGCCGGTATCCACGATCTTTGACATCAGCAGCGGCATACTCAACTCGCACATCACGTCAACCAGTACGATAAAGGGAACAATAAACACATACTTCTTGTATTGCCCGATATACAAAGATAACTTTTTGATCAAAATCTGCCTCCTCTTTTCGCGAAACGGCTTTAGGATCGCCAGGCTGTACTTTTATAGTCAATTTGGTTTAATTCTTATGTCAGAATTGTTTATGAAAACCATGTTTCGGACCTGTGCCCGGTTTTTTTTCATAAGTGTCATCCTGCTGCAGATTGGATTGCATTCTGACCAGGAAGGTATGAAGCGTCTCCAGCTCTTTATCTGAAAAACCATCGAACATACAGTCATCCAGTTGGATGAATAAATTCCGGATGTCATCCGCCACTTTTTTCCCTTCAGGTTGGATGAAAACCCTGGATACGCGTTCATCTTTAGGATCGGGTTGACGTTTTAAATAATTCTGTTCTTCCAGACGCTTGATCACTTTTGTGACCGCCGCCGGCGAAATTTCCAGCTTCTCAGCGATCTCGGAATGGGTTAAGCCATCGTGATGGTTGAGAAATTTAAGCAGCATTCCCTGTCCACGGAAAAGTCCGATCTGGTCCAGATAACGGTCAGCACGCGTAGCCTGCAAACGCCCGATACTGAAAAACAACTTGCCTAACTGCCGATGATCTTCCATTAATCTATCCGGTCTGTCTTAATTTTTCCAGTTTATTTTACCGGTTAATTATTTACCCGTAAATTATATTACAGAAAATTTACAATCCTTGCCCCCTGGTTTGAAGTAAAATCCAGCTCCATGTACAAATCAGGGAGGGACGTATGGATGTCATTTTTTCAAAACCAGAAGAGATCGATAGTTGGTTAAGACTGGCCGCTGAAGTCGAATCTCTTTTCGGCCCCATGGTGGATGTACCCGAATTCAGGGATGGATTGATTCAGGCAATGCGGGAAAAACAGGCTCTTGGCGTAAAAACAGATGGGTCTCTCGCTGGAGGTGCCATTATTGATACAGCCGCCAATGAGATACTCTGGCTGGTAGTTTCCGCCGCTGCCAGGGGACAAGGCATCGGCCGTTTTTTGATCAGTGAAGCGGTCAAGCTGCTTGACGCAGACAGGCCGGTGCGGGTTCAAACGTATGACTCTTCTGTGGAAGCAGGAGCCGCGGCACGGAAACTTTACCTGGAATTCGGGTTCCACGATCTCCAAAAGGCAGGCCTGAACCCTGCCGGACTACCGACTGTGATCATGGAGCGTCCACCAGCAGGGATTTTGTAAAATAGGTAATAGAAGAACTGGAATGAAACACCTGTTGCAAAAGCAAGGGTTTTTATTTATAATGCAACAGGTGTTTCATTTATTTTATTGGAGTTTGAATGGAAAATAAATGGCTGTTGTTCTGCCCGCAGCTTCCGGCAACACCCTCCAGCCCACGAGTGACCGTATGGCGGCGTATGCGCTCCGCCGGAGCCGTAGGATTGGATAATGGCCTGTGGGTTCTTCCTGATTCCGATTCCACCCGTTCTATAGTTGAAGAAATGAAAGTTTATGTTTCAAACCAGGGAGGATTGAGCCGGACGTTCGTCTCTTTCCCATTTGATCCTGAGACTGAAAACAACATTGTTGAGCGATTCCAGCAAGACAGGGCGGAGGAATACGCCGAATTAAAAGAACAATGCGACCATTTTCTGGCAGAGATTGAGAAAGAGATCAACCGGTCAAATTTCAGCTTTGCCGAATTCGAAGAAAATGAAGTTGACCTAAACAAACTGGAAGCCTGGTTTAAGAAAGTCCAGGCCCGTGATTTCACGGGAGGCACTCAGGCGCAGGAAGCATCCGATTGGCTGGAAAGATGCCGGGTAACATTCCAGAATTTCGCCGAAGAGGTTTTCGCCCATGAAGACCCCGACCACACCCACAAGATGCGTTTTGACCCGGGACGGCTGACTGACCATGGAAAGAAAAATCCCCCGAATAATGATTAATTAATTTACTAAGGCACAAAATGGACAAAATTACATCAAACAAAAAATCAAGACCTTCCATCAAAGACCTGCCACGCAACGTATGGGCGGTTGGATTCACCAGCTTCTTTATGGACGTTTCCAGCGAGATGGTGATCAACATCATTCCGCTATTTCTGGCCAATGTACTGGGAGTGCAAACCAGCATCATCGGCCTGATCGAAGGCATCGCCGAGACCACAGCCAGCATCCTCAAGCTGTTTTCCGGCTGGCTTTCTGACAGGCTCGGCGGCCGCAAGTGGCTGGCTGTGGCCGGATATGGGCTATCCGCTGTGACCAAACCCTTCTTCTATATTGCCGGCAGTTGGGAGTTGATCGCCGGTGTGCGTTGGGCGGACCGTATTGGCAAAGGAATCCGTACCGCGCCCCGCGACGCGTTGGTGGCCGACTCAGTGACTAAGGAAACCCGCGGGTTGGCTTTCGGGTTCCACCGAGCCATGGATACCGCCGGAGCGATGGTGGGTTTGATCATCGCGGCCATTGTCATCTGGCTGGCGCAGGCCAACAACCTGTCCCTCACCAAACCAACATTCCAGACCATTGTGTTGTTCAGCCTGGTTCCCGCGTTCCTGGGCGTGCTGGCGCTTGCCGTGGGCGCGAAAGATGTGGCAGTCGAAAAAAAACGCGACCTGCCGAAATTCTCATTGAAAAGCATGGGGAAGCCGTTCAGTATTTTCCTCATTATTGTCAGCATTTTCACGCTGGGTAACTCGTCGGACGCGTTTCTGGTATTGCGGGCGCAAAACCTGGGGATATCCGTCATAGGGATCATGGGAATGTTGATCGTGTTCAATCTGGTATACACATTGATCTCCACCCCGGCTGGCGCCCTTTCTGACCGTATCGGCCGTCGGCGCTTGATCGTCGGCGGGTGGCTGGTTTACGCGGCCATCTACCTCGGATTCGCGCTGGCCCAACAGGCCTGGCAGGTGTGGGTATTGTATGTGGCCTACGGTCTGTATTATGGCCTGGCGTACGGAACCGCCAATGCCATGGTAGCCGATCTTGTTCCGGATGACCTGCGCGGCACCGCGTACGGCACATACAACGCGGTGATTGGCTTGCTGGCATTTCCGTCATCATTCATCGCCGGCTTGCTCTGGCAGGGCATGGGCAACTGGAGCGGCTTCGGTCCTTCGGCTCCTTTTTTCTTTGGCGGATCACTGGCTTTGTTGGCTGCCCTATTGATGGTTTTCTGGATGCCGCGCATAGAAAGTCGATAGACAGAAAGGGAAATTTCACCCATAGTGGTGTATAAGGCCGGCTGGTTAATGGATATAATTTATCCAAAGGACCATCCGGCCCATGCCCCCCAACTTTTCGGTCATCAAAACACGCATAACACCACCCCGGCGTAAGGGAGGTTTGGTCACGCGTCAACGCCTGATCGACCTTCTGATGGAGTTGATAGACAAACGCCTTACACTCGTCTCCGCGCCGGCCGGTTATGGCAAAACCTCCCTGATGGTTGATTTTGTCACGGTGTGCCCGCTGCCGGTATGCTGGTACACCGTTGATTCCCTTGATTTTGACCCCCACCGTTTTATCGCCTACTTCATCGCGGCGATCCGCAACCGGTTCCCCGCGTTTGGCGAGCGGTCAAGCACTGTGCTCGAAGCCGAACAGGGCAACCTGGATGTTGACTACATGTCCAACATCGTCATCAACGATCTATACGAGCACATCCCCGAACATTTCATCTTCATAATTGATGACTACCACCTGGTCAACGAAAGTCAACCGGTGCGGCGTTTCCTCAGCCGGTTCCTGCAGGATCTGGATGAAAACTGCCATGTGATCCTCACGTCACGGTCATTGCTTTCGTTGCCGGTGCTTCCCCTTCTGGCATCGCAATCGGAAGTGGGCGGCTTCAGCTTCGAAGAACTGGCCTTCCAGGCGGATGAGATCCAACTGCTGTATGAACAGAACCAAAAACAGGAGATCAGCCTGGAAGCCGCGAAAGACATTCTGAACAGGACGGAAGGCTGGATCACCGGCATCATTTTGACCAGCCAGGTCACCCTGGAAGATACGCAGGCACGCAGCCGGCTTGCCCGGTTGACCGGGTTCAATATGGAAGACTACTTCCTGCAGATCATCAACAGCCTGCCGCCTGAGATCCGGTCGTTCCTGCTCTGGACGTCACTACTGGAAGAATTCAACGCGCCACTTTGCGAACAGATCCTCACGCCGGCGTTAAACCTGCCATCATACCCCTGGGATATCTGGGTGGAAACCATTCTTCAAAACAACCTGTTTGCCATGCCGGTTGGTGACCAGGGTGACTGGGTTCGCTACCACCCCCTTTTCCTGGAATTCCTGCAGAACCGTGTTTTCCATGAACAATCCATGGCGGCTACCGCCATCGAACGCCATCTGGCGGAAATGTACCTGGCAAACCATGAATGGGACCGCGCGTTTGCCATCTACCGGCGGTTGAATTCTCTCCCCGATTTGATCCACCTGATCGAATCAGCCGGCCCTGATATTCTTTCCGCGGGGCGGATATCCACGCTTTCCGCCTGGATGGATGTGATCCCTGAAGATGTCGCGGCTTCACACCCGGTCATCAACTCATTGAAAGGCCGTATCGCTTTTTCCGGCGGCGACACAGCCGCGGCCATGCGATTCTACAATACCGCAGTCAACGGGATGCATTTCCCCGAAGACCAGGACGCGCTCGCCCAGGCATTGGTCTGGCGCGCCAACATGTCACGCCTTATGGGCAACCTGGATGCCGGGATCGAAGACGCCAACCGCTGCATGGAGATCGTCGCGCTAAATCCGGATCTTCTGAAGATCAAAGGAGACGCGCTGCGTTGTATCGGCCTGTGCATTTACCATAAAGGCAAATTGAGGCAGGCATTAACCTGGCTGCAACAGTCGAATGACGTGATGCGTCAGCTTGGTGATCCACGCAAGGAAGCCGAAATTCAAATGGAGATCGGCATCATATACGAGAATATCGGCCAGTACAATCAAGCCAAAGACGCCTACCTGTCCGCGCTGGAATACTGGAAGCAGACGGAGAATCAGGTCAACGAATCCATCCTGCTGAACAACCTCGGTGTATTGCAGCAGATGATGGGTGAATACGAGCAGGCCAGTGATTCATTCAAAAAAGCCCTGGAGTTCGCCCGGGTAAGCGGGTATACGCGCATTGAAGCCTACATTCTCACAGGCATCGGCGATATGTATACCGAATTGCAGGCGGATGATCAGGCAGCCGACGCGTTCAACCTGGCCGCGGGCATCGCGGAACGCGTTCAGGAGCACTTTTTACAGGTGTACATCGGTGTGCGCTCCGCCGCTCTCGCCGGCCTGCGGGGTGACATTTCCCGCGGATACCGGACCATAGAACAAATCGAGAAAACGATCCCCGCTGATGGCTCAGAAATGGAACGTCAGTTATGCCAGCTTGAAAAAGCCGGATTGATGCTTCAAGATAACCGGGCTGCTGAAGCCATCCCGCTGCTGGAAACCGCCTGCACATATTTTGGACAGGAGGGGCACAAGATCCAGTATGATCGCGCCCACCTCTATCTGGTGATGGCATATAACGACGCGGGCAATCCCCAGAAGATCCTCGAACATATCCTGCATATCCAGTCGAATCTACAGGAAGAATATCCCCCAGCCGCGTTGATCGCGCTGGCTACACGGTTCTATACCCGGCTGGCCGCGATCAAGTTTGACTATCTGCAATCGGAAGTCCATGCCTTCCATCAGAAACTGGAAGCGTTTGAAGAAAAACTTCCAGAGCTCCGGCGGTTTTTGCGGCAGAACTCACAGGTTGTGCCATTCGCGCCTCCCACCCTGTTCATCCGTGCGCTGGGGCGCATGCAGGTGCAAATTGATAACCACCGCGTGACGAGTTCCGAGTGGCAAACCCAGGCAGCCCGCGATCTGTTCTTTATGCTCCTGGCTTACCCTGAAGGCATGACGCGTGATGAAATCTGTTTGATCTTATGGCCGGACGCCTCTCCGGAAGAAGCCAGGTTCCGGTTTAAAAACACCGTTTACAGGCTGCGCCGGGCTGTAGGGCGCAACAGTGTGCTGTTGGATCAGGAGATTTACCGGTTCAATAACAAACTGGATTATGAATACGATGTTGAAGTGTTCCTTAAAGAGAACGCGCTGGCCGTAAGAGCGTCTGACCCGATGGAAAAGCTCGCCCATTACCGTGAAGCTGTCAAAGTGTACCGGGGTAATTACCTGACGGAAGTGGAAGAAACCTGGACGCTGAACCCGCGGGAATACCTGCGCCAGAATTACCTGAACGTTCTTCTAAAGGCAGCCGGGATTTATTTTGATATGGCCAAATACGACCAAGCATTGGATTATTGCCAGCGGGCGTTAAACGAAGATAATTTACTGGAAGAAGCCTATCGCATGGCTTTGAAGACTTTTGCCGCCATGGGCGACCGCGTGGGGATGATCCGCCAGTACCAGCAATGCGTGAACATATTGGAACGCGAGATCAACACGGAGCCGTCACCACAAACACGGGCGTTATTCGAACAGCTGTTGCGCTAAGATAACCGCGCCAGGTTGAAGTAAATCTCAAATAATTAATTCGCCGGTAACTGCCAAACCGGCATTTTCGCGTTTAAAGGGGGAATTTCTTTATACAGCCAAAACATTTACGCCAATTTTATGAAATCAACCAAAAAGATGGCGTTTGATGCCTGATTTAATGCCTGTTTTGAGACCGCTCCTTTCCATAATGATCTATCTCTATCAAACAAATACACACTTAAGGAGTGATCCATGTCATCCAAACTTATGAAATTTGTCCGCCCTGTTGATGTCCGTGTCGTCCTCTTCGTCATCTCCGTTGCCCTGTTCGTTATCGGCGCTGGCGCCCCGGCTGCCACCGGCGGGTAGTTCTTTACCAATTTCGCACCTTACCTTACTCGTCCAGGGAGGGATGAGGCACGGGATTATTCGGAAGGGATTCCAGGTATCTGTCCGTTAATTACATGATCCTTTTATTTGCCGTGATCCTGGGCCTGGCTTGCACAATGGTGAGAGCCAGGCTTACTCATCGAACCTTAAAATTCGCCCGTCTGAAATGGGATTGGATTGTCATCATCTGTGTTTTTCCCCAGATACTGGCTTTTTACCTCCCAGCTTTTGGAAAAATCATACCGGATCAGATCATCCCTCTTATCCAGATAATTTCCATGGTCGGGTTGGTACTCTTTTCGCTGGCGAATTTTTTCACTCCAGGCTTTTGGGCTCTTGGAACCGGTTTGATGAGCAACTTCATTGTCATCGCCGCTAATGGTGGATGGATGCCAATCGGTGTCGATACACTTGCGCGTATGTTCCCCAACCGTTCCGCTGACCACTGGGTCACAGGAACCCGGCTTGGGCTGACAAAAGATTTGATCATGGCACCGGCAGATACCCGGCTGGCCTGGCTTTCCGACAGGTTTACGTTTCCTGCAGGCTTGCCTCAGAATGTCGCCTTCAGTCTGGGTGACATATTTCTCTCCATCGGAGCATTCCTGCTCTTATGGTCCCTGAGCCGAAAAGAAGTAAAGGAGATCACATGACTTCCCTGCCCGTCATGCACTTAAGTATTTCTGAAAACCCGACACTACACAACGACCCGCTTACCGGCACAAAAGCTGAATTTGGCCGCCTGATCCATGCCGCCATCATTAATCCCCGGTTTCGAATCCAGCTTCTATCCAATCCATTGTCTGCCGTTGACAAAGGATACCTTGGCGAGAGTTTTCAATTCTCAGGCAAGGTGAGAGAGCAATTGAGCGGCATCCAGGCGAATAGCCTGGAAGAGTTTTCGTCACGGGTACTCGAGATAACCGAGACCCCATCCTTAGTTGAAATGGCTGTGCCTCACTACCACTGAGCACCGCATATTCAGGTTTTTTATGAGCCGTCAGACGTACAAATCCAATCCGGGCATCAAACATGTTCCCAATAATACGGGGGATGCAGGGAGGGTTGAGGAACAGATCCGGCCGGTCCAGATTATGATCCCCATTGAACTGGACCGCAAGAACCGAGTATTCGGCTTCTTTGCCCTGGATACGGAAGAACTACCTGAAGGCAGTCAGAATAACCTGAATGAAATCACAGGCACACCATTCAAACCTGAACTGGCAGGGCTGACAGTATATGCCGGCCCTGTCGTTCAGGCATTACAGGAAAACTACAGCAAAGCGCTCTTTATGCTGGCTGACTCCATTGACCGTTGTGACAATTCCGCCCACAGTCAGAATACAGCTTTGTGGGCCACACGTATAGCTGAAACCATGCGCCTGGATGAGAATGAAGTAATGGAAATTTCTCTGGCCAGCCGCCTGCATGATATAGGCAAATCCATCATACCCATAGAATTGCTGACCAAACCCGGGCCACTGACCGAAGAAGAATGGGCGATCATTAAACGCCATTCTGAATACGGCGCTGCCTTAATGCAGCCGTCACAGGGGCTTTCAGCCATCGCCCCGCTGGTGCTCGCTCATCATGAACGTTTTGACGGTAAAGGATACCCGAACGGATTAGCAGGGAGTGACATCCCGCTTGGGGCGCGAATCCTTGGATTAGCCGACGCCTTTTCCACAATGATTACAGGAAGAGCGTACCGCGCTCCCATCTCATTTGAAGAAGCCAAACAAGATTTACTCAGGAACAGCGGTACGCAATTTGACCCGGATATTGTTAAGGCAATGGTCTTACTGTTACAAAGGTTTTAATACTTACTCCTACTTGACCACAATCAGATCGTCTATTAATTCCTTTACCCGTTCCCGGGGTAATGTACTGTTTACCAGGAAGCTTACACTGTCAGAAACATGTACTATGGCCATTTGATAAACCTCGTCATCTGGAAGGTTTTCCGGTTCCTTGATGAAGTAGGCTGTGATTCCGTTCTTCGCGGTATAGGTTTCATCAGGATCCTCTGACATCGGTTCCAACTGGTCACCGGTATCCTGAATGACGATATAATCTCCATCTTTATTGTGATAGTCGGCGATATAGATATAACTTGGTTCGTTGGTCTGCCGGGGAGGGGCTGTGATAGTCAAATCAAAACCCTCGGGAATTTCTTTGAAGAGGTAACCCGTACTGGTATTTTCCGCCAACTCTTTCTGGGTAATTTTTTCCGGAAGCAGATCACCTTTTGTCCGGTTCAGGTCATCGACTAACGAAATACCTTTCAGATCGCTCATGTCCCAGTTGATTTTGGCATCCGTGGATAGGGTCTCCCGAACCAGGAAGCGCAGCGAACTTAGAATGATCTCTTTTCCGTTCTTCTTGACGAAGGTTTCTGACTCAAGGAGTTCATACGATTTCGCGTCAAAGATCATTCGCTCCAGATGCGCGTCACCTTCAGTAACTTTCCCGTTGATCCGGAACGATTCCGCCGGGTGGCTGGCAACAAGAACAAAAATCTTCCGTCCATCATTCTGTACTTTTTCTGATTCCAGGCTGATCTTTGGATCATTCCGTATGCTGTCAAATTGTTCTTCGGCTGAGAAGGTTGGCCCGAGGTTATCCAATCCGGCTACCCTGTCACGGCTCTGCGGGCTGCGATAGACGGTCAGGATATCTCCCTTATGAGATTTATCAAGGGGTATGGAGGAGTATGTGTTTTCACCATCATACCCGGCGACAGAAAGCACTTTCATTTCGGGTAAAGAGTATTCAACTTTCCGGTAATTACCCGTCTTGTAATCTGTATAAATTTCGCTTACCAAGCGGAAACCGGCTTCTTTTCCTTCCAGCAATTCAGGGTTGAAATAGCGTTCCACTTTCAAGTGCGAAATGCCGTCAGCCTGAGCTGTCATTTGATGCACTTCGTAAGCTTTATCCAAGATTTGTTTGGCAGATACCGGGGTGACGGTTTGATTCACCATGAAGAAACCCAGGATGCCAAGTACCAACGCGCCGGAAACTACAACTGACAATCTTCGAGACATTTGTGATGCTCCTATTTTTTGAATGGTTGTGACCATCCAGCCTGGCGCCAGACTGGATAGCCGGTTCTGGTTATGTACATTACAGGATCCCTTTTCCTGTTTTATCCGCTGCTGCACCCCGGCCCATGCTTGAACCGAAGGTTCAGCCGATTCCACCATAGCGTGCATGGCGGCGATCACTGACTGGCGGGTTTTCCGGAGTTCCGCCAGTTCCACGCGGCAATCCGCGCAAGTTTCGACATGCTCCTTTATCAGGATTTGCTCATTCATTGATAATTCGTGATCGAGGTAAGCGCTCAAGTTACTTGAGATTTGTCTGCAGTTCATATCACACGCTCCCAAACCGGCGAAGCGTCCTTCGCCGAAGCCGATGAAGATGAGTGGAAAGTTGCTGCCAGGGTCTTTATTGCCTGGTCAATTCGCGATTTGACGGTTCCGAGTGGTATGGAGAGGATCTCACTGATCTCGTTGTACGAAAGTTCCCAGTAATACCTGAGTATGATGACGGCCTTCAGCTTCCCAGAAAGGTTCTGTATGGCATCTCGCAAGGTTTGGCGGTCAAAAGCCGCCTGCGCAGCCGCTTCAGTCGATTCTTCCCGGATATTGATGTTCGTGTCGTCAAGCAAATCAAGTGAGACTTCAGTTTTCTGCCGATGCCGGAGGCAATAATTGATCGTTATCCGGTGCAGCCATGTGGTCATAGCCCCCTTTGCCGGGTCATAACCGGGCAGGGATCTATACACCTGCAGAAATACCTCCTGCAGCGCTTCTTCGGCTTCTTCTTTACTTCCATACATAAGATAGGCTGTTTTATAAACAAGGTTCTTATACTTTTCAAAAAGTTCGCCAACTGTCTTATCGCGGTCATCCATGGTTGTGGGCAACAATTCACTCTCCATCAGTGGTGTATCTACATAACTATAGACAGATTTGCCGGAAAAGTTCGATTAATTCTGCCGTATTCTCACATCAATTTCACAGTTTTCTCACGGCCTCTTCTCAGTTACGCCACCTAAAATCTACTGTATTCCAGTATTGAAAGGAAGAGACCTTTTTCAAAATAAAACTGACAAATAAGAAAGCAGAAGATAAAAAATTCTTGCTACATCCTTCTCATGAAAACACTTCGTATGAATTACAAATTGGAGGTCGAATGAAAAAAATCGCATATTCCCTGTTAGTCCTGGTCATGCTGACCCTTACCGCCTGTGCAGGGCAGGCGCGTGCCGCGCATAACGCTGACACCAGGTCTGTCAACCAGTTGATCTCATTCAACAAATCCGCTTCATCATCTGCTAACACGGATTCACTAACCACTGATTTTGACAATGCCGAACCGGTGATCACTCAAATGATTCTGGGGCTGCTCAAATTAGATGGTACTGATCTGGCTCTCACCGAAACCCAGGCGGCAACGCTTATTGCACTCTGGGACGAATACCAGACCACGGTTAAAGATATGATGCCCGATGGTGGGAAACAGGGTGACAAACCCTCCGGAACGCCGGCAGCCATGCCAACCCGCGATCCCAAGGATACTCCTGAAGCTCCGAAAGAAAAAGCGGAACTCACAGCCAAACTGGATACCATCGTCACCAGCATGCAGGCCGTTCTTACAGACGAGCAGATCGCCGCGATCCAAGAAATGAAGATCACCCGCGATATTGCCACCACGATTATGAAAGAAAAGAACATTTCAGACAGCGGCTCTGACCAACAGAATGGACAACCCGGTCAGCAACAGGGTGGGCAGCCTCCCGCCGGCGGACCGCAGGGTGGACAGGACGGTCAGCCCCCGGCCGGTGGTCCCCAGCAGGGCGGCCAGTCCGGGCAGCAGCAGGGCGGCCAACCCGGGGTGGATGGCCAACCGCGTGGGAACGGCATGGTTCAACCTGGATTGCTGAAAGCCTTCACTGAATACCTCGAAAAGGTAAGCGGAACCAAATCAACAGTAGCATTTGAACCGGCCGGGTTTTCCCCGGCCGGAGTTTCATCCGGAGGTCAGGGCGGACCGGGCATGCCAGGAGGACCGGGTGACACCAGCGCTAATGTGACGTACGGAGCTTTATTCTCACAGAAAGGCGGTTCACAGACCAGATCAGATCTGACCATTACCGCCGCAGAACCGGACCAGTCCGGTATTCTGGTGACCGACTCCGGCACGTTGAACCTGACGAGATCAAAAATTTCGACCTCCGGAGACACATCGTCGCAGGATTCCAGCAGTTTTGTAGGATTGAATGCCGCGGTTCTGGCTACCAGCGCGTCAACCATTAATATGACAGACAGCACGATCACCACCACTGGAACCGGCGCCAATGGCGCTTTTGCCGTGGGAGAAAAATCTACTGTCATTCTATCGAATGTGATCATTGACGCCACAGCTGACGGCGCACACGGCGTGATGGCCACAAAAGGCGGCACTGTCACCCTGAAGGATGTGGATATTACCACCCGCGGGCAAAGCTCCGGCGCGCTGGCTACAGATCGCGGCAGTGGAACCATCATAGCCGAAGGCGGTGCCATTAACACCAGCGGAATGAATTCCCCGGCCATTTACTCCACAGGTGTTATTACCGTAACAAACGCCGTGATGTCAGCCACCGGGGCGGAATCCGCAGTGATCGAAGGCGCGAACTCTATCGATGTGCGCAATTCAACATTAACCTCCAGCAAGGAAGACAAATGGGGTGTTATGATCTACCAGAGCATGTCGGGTGACGCGGAAGGAACAATGGGTACGTTTACCATGTCAGGCGGTGAACTCTCGAACACTGCGTCCAAAGGGCCGCTCTTCTTTATTACGAATTCAACCGGCATCATCAACCTGAAGGGTGTCACTGCCACGGCCGCGTCGGGAGAACTGATCCTGGCCGGCGCGAACCGCTGGGGTAGTGAAGGCAACAACGGTGGAACCGTGGTTCTGAATGCTGATTCACAAAACCTGGCGGGAAGCGTCACCGCTGATTCGATCAGTTCAGTTGAGATAAATTTGAGAAATGGATCATCACTCAAAGGTGCTGTCAACCCGGCTAACACGGCAAAGGCAATAAAACTGACCCTCGATGGTAATAGCCTCTGGAACGTGACAGCCAATTCATACATCAGCTCCATTTCAGACCCCGACGGGATCACAGGAACTACGGTTACCAATATTAGAGGAAATGGATACACTGTATATTACGATGTTACCGGTTGCCCCGAACTTGGCGGGAGGTCATACACACTGTCTGAAGGCGGCACATTGACGCCCGCCCCATAGCCACATTCATCACTGTGAAACAACAAGACCGCCGCAAAACGGCGGCTTTGTTGTTTGTATATGGGCAGGTTTCACAAGGCGGATTGTTTTCTGTTAAGATAATAAAAACGCGATACGAGGTACTCATGCACGATCTACCTATTCTGGTAAA
Organism: uncultured Leptolinea sp.; assembly: GCA_964404415.1. GTDB lineage: Bacteria > Chloroflexota > Anaerolineae > Anaerolineales > Anaerolineaceae > Leptolinea. The sequence goes on from CAYOKC010000019.1 coordinate 13,847, forward strand.
CATCACCATTGCCCTCGTGGCTGCCTTTATCGGTGGAGCCACCGCGCGCCGGATCGGGTTGCCGCCCATTGTGGGTTACCTGTTGGCCGGCATTCTTATCGGTCCGTTTACCCCGGGATTTATCGGTGATATTAATACCATTCAACAACTTGCCGAGTTGGGCGTGATATTTTTAATGCTCGGTGTCGGGCTGCATTTTTCCTTTGATGATTTATGGAAAGTGCGTGATGTCGCCATTCCTGGTGCCCTGCTCCAAACTGCCACAGCTACCCTGATCGGTTTCTTTTTAACCCGCGCCTGGGGATGGTCGATATCTTCCAGCATCCTCTTTGGGCTGGCCATTTCCGTTGCCAGTACTGTTGTACTGTTGCGCGGGCTTATGGATAACTCATTGCTCAATACCTCACACGGACAGGCAGCCGTTGGCTGGCTGGTGATGGAAGATATCCTTTCGGTTTTGATCCTGGTGGTCATGCCGATCATTTTCAGCCGTGAGACCTTCTCATGGACATCGCTCGGTGTGACAGTTCTAAAGTTGGCCAGCTTCGGGTTATTAATGTTCTTCCTGGGGAAGCGTTTCATCCCCTGGCTGCTGGAAAAGATCGCACATACCCGCTCGAGAGAATTGTTCATACTTGCTGTTCTGGCTATCAGCCTTGGAACCGCGCTTGGCGCGGCCGCGTTCTTCGGCGTATCGCTGGCACTGGGCGCGTTTGTCGCCGGCGCGATCATCAGCCAGTCACATTTAAGTCACCAGGTAGGCGCGGATATCCTACCCTTCAGAGAGTCCTTTGCCGTGCTTTTCTTTGTATCTGTCGGTATGCTGGAAGACCCGGTTTTCCTCTGGCAAAATATATGGCAGGTGGTCCTGATCTCTCTACTCATTATCGTTGGGAAATTTATCATAACATTACTACTGGGGACGATTATCCGCCGGCCGGCATTAACATTCCTTGTAGTCGCTGTGGGTTTAAGTCAGATCGGTGAGTTTTCCTTTATCCTGGGGAATGAAGGTTTGAGATTAAACCTGTTGAGTCAGGACCAGTATTCCCTGTTGTTAGCCGGTTCTCTGATCTCCATTACCGTCAATCCGTTAATGTATCGGCTGATGCCGCGTTTGGAACGCTGGCTGAAGAATATCCCATTCGTCTGGAAACAACTTGACCGCCAGAGTATCCAACCGGTTGCGTTGGATGAAGGTACTGAAGGACATGTTGCGATTGTGGGATTTGGCCGGGTGGGGACGCATATGGTCAACGTGCTGGAGCGGTTGAATATTCCACAACTTGTCATAGATTCAGACGCGCAGCGGATCGAGGAATTAACCCGCCGGGGAATCCCAGCGCTTTATGGTGATGCCGCGAATTCAGAAATACTCCGCTTCGCCCGGCTAGAAAAAGCCCGCCTGCTGGTTGCCACCCTGCCAGACGATGCATCCTGCGCTTCCATAATCTCCGCGGCACATCAGATCAAACCCGACTTGAGCATCATAAGCCGGGTTTCGGCCGTAGAAGATGTGGCATATTTTCATTCGCTCGGAGCCAGCGATGTAATCCAACCAGAACTCGAGGGAGGGCTGGAGATCATCCGGCATTTATTGCTGAAACTGGACTACCCGTTGAGTGAGGTGTATCAATACACGGAAGCCGTTCGGCAGGATCAATATAACATTGACATAAATTCGATCGAAGAGTCGCAAACAATGCGAAATCTGGTCAATTCTGCCGGAACGATAGGCATTACCTGGGTGAAGGTGGAAGAGAAAAGCGGGATCATCGGGCGTTCACTGGCCGAAACCAATATCCGCGCGTTGACCGGCGCATCAGTAGTTGCCTTGATGCGCGCAAACCACCTGACGGCCAATCCAAAATCCGCCACATTGTTTGAAGCGGGTGACCGGGTTGGTTTGATTGGTGAGGCTGACCAGATCGCCGAAGCCGTCAGAATGATCACAGGATTTTCTGAAATCCCCGCCGAATCCGTGGAAGATTGGCCCTTGCCGGAAGAATTTTCACCTGAAAATCCTTGACAATTCATTTATCCGCCTTATAATTGAAAATCAGTTTCAATAAGAGACAGGATATGATGGATTCTTCGAAATCGCTGGCAGTCGAGTGGATTAAAATGCTGCAGGCAAGCGGGTACCGCCAGACGGAAGCCCGCAATACGATTGTGGATGTGATCCTTGAAAGCCAGCGCGCGCTGGAACCACTGGAGATTTTTGAGATCGGCCGGAAACGCCAGTCCGGGTTGGGACTGGTCACGGTGTACCGCACGTTGGAACGGCTTGAAGCGCTCGGGTTGGTGCAGCGCGTTCATCAACCGGGCGGATGCAACATGTATCTGCGCGCGCCGGTGGGTCACCAACATCTGTTGATCTGTACTTCCTGCGGTAAAGCCGAATTCTTCAACGGAGATGACCTGACCCCTCTGATGGACAATGTGGCAAAACGTTCAGGCTATTGCATTACGGAACACTGGTTTCAATTGTTCGGTCAATGCGCTGACTGCCAGAAGAAGTAATCGCGTATTTTTGCTCGGAAGAGCTTTTTTTTGGAGGAGTATATGAAAAAGAGTTTCATTATCACAACATTGGTTTTTATTTTTTCCAGCATTATGCTGACTGCCTGCCAGTCACAGCCGGCAAAAACAACAACTAACAAAATGAAAGTTATCGCGGCAGAATCTTTTCTGGCGGATATCACTGCGAATGTGACAGGTGATCGCGCTACAGTTGATTCGTTGATGCCTGTCGAAATGGATCCCCACGCGTTTGAACCAGTTCCGTCGGACGTGGCAAAAATTGCCGATAGTCCGGTCATCATTATTAATGGCGGGGGTATTGAAGGCTGGCTCGAAAAAGTGATCGAGAATGCCGGCGGAGAGCACCTGATCATTGACGCTTCCAGCGGATTAAAAAGCCGCGAAGCCCGTGAAGGGGAAGAAACAGAAATGAGCCCCGAGGAATACGCGGAACAGATCTGCTCGTCGCTCGAAGGCAAACTTGTGGATGAGACTATTTCAGCGGGTGATTCACTAGATAAAGCCGCTGCCCTTCACGATGGAGAGGAAGAAGCCGGAGCAGGTGAAGAACATGACCACCCGGTGGAAATTGTCACTTTAAAGTTGAATGGCAGTGGCGATAAATTCAGCGGGTTCATCAAAGTTCATGTGGAAGAAGACGGTGACTTTCTTGTCACTTCGGGAAAAGGCACGGTTGTCATTCTGGATAAAGATGGCAGCGAACAGGAAATTGAAGACACGCTAACGGTCAACTGCCAGGGGTTATCGCAGGCCGTCATCGCGGAGCTTGAACCCGGCATCTACACCATACAGTTAAGTGACTTTGATAAAGAATCAACCATCTTTTCCGCCGGCGCCGCCGCAGGGCATCACCACCATGAGGGTGATCCGCACTTCTGGCTGGATCCGGTCAGTGTGATCCATTATGTTGAAAACATCCGTGATGGATTGATCAAAGCTGACCCGGAAGGAAAAGAAACCTATACCCAGAACGCGGATGCCTATATCGGGAAACTAAAAGATCTGGATGCCACCCTTCGAGAACAGGCGCAAAGCATCCCGGCTGATAAACGACTCATTGTGACCAACCATGAGAGCTTCGGGTACTTCGCCGACCGCTATGAATTCACGATCATTGGCACCATTGTTCCCAGTGTAAGCTCCGGCGCGTCACCCTCCGCCCAACAGTTGGCACGGCTGGTAGACCATATCAAAGCGACAGGCGCCACAGCTATCTTCCTTGAAACCGGAACCAACCCGCAGCTTGCGGAACAGGTGGCGAAGGAAACCGGCATCAAGGTAGTCACCGATTTGTATACACACTCTATTACCGCGCCTGATGGCAAGGCTCCCACCTACATCGACATGATGAAATACAACATGTCGCGCGTCACAGAAAACTTAAAATAATCGTTTCTCCCCATACGAAAAAACCACCCGGCGGGTGGTTTTTTCGTATGAGTATTGTAGAATTGACTAAATCAAAGGAAAAGCTCATGGAACTCGTTCTGCGGATAGCATTAATATTGTTTTTTGTTTTTATCCTCATTTGGGCAGGATTGCAAATTAAATCGACTCCTTTCCCTGCCTATGAAGGAAAAGCCGGGGAGATTAAGACCATTCCCCTCCCCGACGGTCTCCCCGCGCCAGTGGAGCGTTATTACCAGACTGTCTATGGTGACAACATCCCGGTCATCACATCCGTTGTGATCACCGGGCGGGCGTCACTCCGGCCGGCCGGTTCAATGATGCTGCCGTCGCGTTTCAGGTTCACCCACGAAGCCGGAAAAAATTACCGCCATTACATCGAAACCACGTTCTTCAACATCCCCTTCATGCGAGTGAATGAACGCTATATTGACGGCAAAGGCCGGATGGAACTGCCTTTCGGAACTGACGAAGGCGAAAAACTTGACCAGGCCGCGAACCTCGGCCTGTGGGCAGAGACAGCCTGGTTCCCCGCCGTATTTCTGACCACCCCCGGCGTGCGCTGGATGCCGGTAGATGATAACACCGCCCAACTGGTGGTCCCATTCAAAAACACCACAGATTCCTTTATCGTGCGGTTCAATCCGGAAACGGGATTTGCCGAATACTTTGAATCCATGCGGTATCATGATTCAAAAAGCACGGGTAAGGTGCTGTGGATAAACCACACTGAATCAACAAAGCTGGTGGATGGAAAAGTTCAATTCGAAACCGGTTCAGCCACATGGATGGACGACGGGAAACCATGGGCGTATTTCACCATGGAAGACATTGTCATCAATGCGGATGTATCGGAGTACGTGAGGCAAAAAGGATTATAGATCCGCGCCATTAATCCCGCGCGGATTTATGGCTTGATGTTGACAAATGGAGATGAAATGAAAACAAGTAAAGCACTGGATTATCTGATCCCGCTTTTAATTATGGTTGTGTTGATCGTCACGTGCACCGGATTGTTCTCCACCGGCGGACCCGGCCCGAACACGGTGACCAGCATTCATGGTAAGGAAGTCCGCCTGTACGGTCAGGGTATCTACCAGTTTGACAGTTACTTCCGCGCGCCAATCGCCCGCGGCACGGATGCCGTCACGCTGTTTGCCGCGCTGCCCCTGCTTGTGGTGACTTACCTGAAGTACAGAAAAGGATCTCTCAAAGGAGCATTATTCCTGACAGGGATCCTCACATATTTTGTTTACAATTCCGCGTCCATGGCGCTGGGTGTGGCGTACAACAATCTGTTCCTGGCGTACGTTATCTATTTCGCCCTAAGCTTTTTCTCATTCATTCTGGCATTCTTTTCCATTGATCATGACACATTGCCCTCCCGGATACTGCCCGGGTTCCCGCACCGCGGGGCGTCATTTCTGCTGTTTTTCGCCGGTCTGTCTGTTTTCGTCTGGTTGAGCGAAATATTGGGACCGCTCTTCCAGGGGATATACCCGCCAAACCTGGATAATTACACAACCGAAATTACCTACGTTATCGACCTGGGTTTGATCCCGCCGGCCTGTTATATCGCCGGGTTCATGCTCAGGAATAAGAAACCGCACGCGTACGCGTTAACGTTCATGATGTTGTCTCTGCTGGTTATCATCGGGCTGGTTGTCATCTGCCAGTCCGTGTTTCAGGCGATGGCCGGTATTTATCTGACCATCGGGCAATACATCGGTTTTTCCGGCTCATTCATCCTTCTGGGGATGGTTGCCATCCGGGTGTTATTCCTGATGCAAAAAAACATCCGTGAAGCCTGACCTTACTTTACCTGTATTGGAGTGCAAACAAATGAGACATCAGAAATACCTGACCTGGCTGATCATTCCCATCTTTGTTCTCGCGTTATTTGCCGCCTGCATGGGATTGTTCTACCAGTTCCCCGGCAACCCGATGGCATATAAAACTCTTCGCGGCGAAGAAGTGACCATCAACATGCAGGGACTATACTGGTTTGACACGGTCAGCATGGCCGCCCAGATGCAGGGCAATGACCTGATCACACTGGTGGTTGGGCTGCCTTTACTGGTTGGATCCGCCCTGCTGGCCTTTCGCGGTTCACTGCGCGGGAGGCTGCTGCTTACCGGTACATTAGGTTTCTTCCTTTATACCTATTTGTCCATGTCGATGCTGACGGCCTATAACGGCCTGTTCCTGGTGTATGTGGTGCTGTTCGGGCTGAGCCTGTACACCTTTATTCTCAGCATGTTGTCCTTCGACCTGACTGACCTGCCTGACCATTTCACAGATAAGTTACCCCGCGGCTGGATTGCCGCCTTAATGTTTACTGTGGGCGCGTTTTTAACACTGGCCTGGCTCGGACGGATCGTCCCGCCGCTGCTTAACGGCACAACCCCGGCACTGGATAACACCACCACCCTGGTCATTCAGGCGATGGACCTGGTGCTGATCGTTCCACTGGCAATTCTGGGCGGCATCTTGCTGCTGAAACGCAGCGCGTGGGGATACCTGCTGGCGTCAGTCTTCATACTGAAATCCATCACCATGGGATTGGGCGTCAGCGCGATGGGTGTCAATATGGCGTTACGCGGTGTTCCTGACAGCATTGGCATCCTGATCCCGTTCCTGACGGTCACAGCCCTGAACCTGGTTGTGGCGTTTATTCTTTTACGCGATATTAAAGAGCGCGTCTAGCGGCCTGTTGTTTGGCCCCGAATCGATCCCGCAATATGACTCAGACTGATCACAAAATCCAGAGTCCCATCGGTCCAAGGGTGACGATCGATGGCCGCGAGGTGGACTATTTTTGCGGCACCGGTTACCTGTGCCTGCAAAGCCACCCTGAGGTGATCCGGGCGGCGGGAGACGCGCTGCAGAAATACGGCCTGTCCACGGCCGCATCACGCGGCGGGTTCGGTGAACACCCGGTGTACAGCGAACTGGAAAAGCAAGTCAGCCTTTATTTTGATGCGGAAAAAGCCCTGTTCTTCCCCTCCGGCTACATGGGGATGGGCATTCTGCTGCAAACAGATACCACATCCGCTGATCACATCTTCATTGATTCCGGAGCGCATTACAGTCTGTGGGACGCCGCGCAGGCATCTACAAAAATAACAACCGTGTTCCGTCACCGCTCACCGCAGGATCTGGCAGAAAAGATCCGCGAAGAACTTCAACCCGGTGAACGTCCGCTGGTGATCAGTGACGCGGTTTTCCCGGTATCCGGTGAAATTACCCCTCTTCCGGATTACCTTTCGATCATTGAACCCTATCATGGCCGCGTGTTCCTTGACGATGCCCACGGCGTGGGGGTTCTGGGTGAACACGGGCGGGGAATTCTCGATTATTTCAACCTGACCGCTGAAAATGTGAAGACCAGCGGGACGCTGGCCAAAGCTTTGGGTGGATATGGCGGGATCATCACCGGACCGGCGGAGTGGATCGACACGGTAGACCAGAATTCCGGTGTGCTGACCGGCGCCAGTCCCCTGCCGCTGGTGACGGCTGCCGCTTCGGCTAAAGCGCTGGAGACCGCGCGGACAAATCCGGCTTTACGTGGGCAACTACACGCCAATGTAAAACAGGCGCGTGACGGTTTGCGCGCAATCGGATGGGAACTGGAAGACACTCCCGTCCCCATCATTTGCCTGCCCGCGCGAAAGGGATTTTCACCAGGTATTGTTTGCGGCCGGCTGTTTGAGCAGGGGATTGCTGTGGATCGTGTGCGCAACTATACCAGTACCCCGTCCGGCGGAGCGCTGCGGGTAGCCGTTTGCGCGTTGCACAGCCCGGAACAAATTGCCCGGCTGGTGGATGCCATCCAAAAATTATCCTGAACTCCTCGCGAAAAATTAATTCTCCAATGGTTGTATTGAACTGGAGAACGAACCGGTAACGGAACGCAGCAGGATGGTTTTCAAGGCAAGCGATTGCAGGTAGTTTTCAGCATCCAGCACGGTATCCCACTCATAGATCGACTGGCACAGGTCACCGTTGATAGTGAATAACTTGGACCGGAACCCTTTATCGCCAATATACAGCACCAGCGGCAGCACGGAATAAAACCTGTTCACTCCCGGCGTCATGTTGGTGACTCTGAATCGCAGGGTGAGCAGCGCACCGGGCCGCTCGGGCTGCCCCTTCCCGGGGTCAACAACCACCTGCCGGAAAACTGTGAATTCCTGCCCGCCATCACCGGTCACCTTTTCACCCACCCGGTCATTCGGGAAACGCAGGCGGCCCGTCAGCAGGTATCCAATCGTCTTGAAAATGGAAAGTATCGGGCTTAATGGAAGGATCAATAAAAGGATAAGGATCAGCCAGCCTGTCACGTCACCCACTGTGGAATGGAGCGTACCTGACGGGATAAAGAGATTAACGATCAACAGCAGGATGGCCAGAACTGTGAATAGACGGACGAGGGAAGTCCGCCAGCCAGGATTTTGTTGGGCAGATGTTGGTGCTGTTTCAAGTATCATGGTATTAACCTTCCCTACCTGATGAAGGCGCCGGGGTCGATGGATGGGTTTGAAACCGGGCAGCCTGACTGACAAACTTCAGCTTGACGTTTCGAAATGGGATGCGTTTTAAGAGGTGAAACAAAGGAACCGGAATGATCTCGCGGTTCGCCGCGCGTTCGGTTTTCTTGTTGATCTTTCCACACATAGCCAGTTCCCGGCCCGCCTGCCGGTACGCCGCGTAGACATCCCGGATGAGAGGGAACCGGTCCTGCGCGCTGGCATCTTTCCCTTTGCCCATGATGACGGATCCATTCCTGACCAACATGCCAACCATTGGCGCATCCATGAAGCGGGAAAACGTCCGGAAATAGGCGATCGTGTTCGCGGGGGTTTCGTTCTCCAGGTTGCTGCAACTGATCAACGTCACAAAAGGTTTTGATGCATACCGGTGATCGATAAAATGGAACATCAAACCGCCGTCAGAGACGCGCATGTCCGCTGAATTTCCATAGGCATAGAAGCGGTCGATAAAATTTTTCATCAGGCCAGACATGCTGAACACGTGGACAGGTGTGGCATAGATCACCAGATCCGCCGCCGCGATGCGGTCAAAGATCATGCGGCCGTCATCTTTTCCATCCCACGCGCAATGCGGCACAAAAGTCCTGGCATCTACCGGTACCGTCACGTTCTTCTGGCAATGGTCACACCCGATGCAGCGGTTGACCTTAATATCCGCCAGGGTCAAGACGTCACATTCGGCGCCGGCTTTACGCGCGCCTTCAAAGATCAAATCGATAAGAAAGCGGGTGAATCCCCGGTCTCCGTGGTGACTGCCATTGATCGCCAGAATTTTTCGGGCGGGTTGTTTACATTCAGACTCATTTACCATTCTTTGAAGCCTTTTCTACCGTTTCCAGTGATTCTTCCAGCCAGCGGACGGTCATGTCAGCCTGCGCTTCACCATACCGGCGGACAATCTCCCACATCATAGCCGGGTCCGTCATACTGCCGGTTTCTGCCGCGGACTGGATCTTTCGCGGTGTATCCTGCTGGAAGCGTTTTTGCAGGGCGCGCTGAACCTCAAGCTGACAGCGCAGTTGGGAGCATATCTCTTCCTTATTAAGCGTGCCTGAAAAGAATAGTTTCAGCAGCACCTGGTTCTTTATGGGCGGTACTTCATCGACTGGATCGGACAACCAGGCATGTAACTGTTCCCGCCCTGTTTGCGTGATTGTGTATACCTTTTTATCCGGTTTCCCTTCCTGTGGAAGGGCTTCGGATTTGATCCATCCTTTCTGTTCCAGCCGTTTCAATTCGGGGTATATCTGGCTGAGCTCAGCGTGCCAGAAGAATTGCGTCGATTCATCCAGCGCCTTTTTCAGGTCATAACCGGTCATCGGGTGGTATTGTAGAAAACCCAGAAGAGAGTATTCCAGTGACATAGTAATCCTATATATAATTATTTTATATAAATATTTATATATAGTATAAACGGGATAATTTTTTTGTCAACTACAAAAAAAATATCAAGGTTCCGGATACATGGAAGAGAGAATACAATAGGAATGAAATCCGAGTTTTTAATACCTAGTAACGATGATAAAAATAAAACCAGCCATTCTCCTTCTACTTCTCCTCCTTATAACACTTTCCGCCTGTGGAAATACTGCTGAACCGAAGATGACGGCCCGAACGCCATCAACCGCCATCGGTACGGCACAATCGCTCGATGCCGCGATGGCTGCAAAAATGGAAGCGGAAATTGACCGCAATTACCCCAACCTGTACAGTATTCTGGTTCAGCAGGGCGGGGCGATTGTGTATGAAAAATATTACCAGGGCCATGGAGCTGACACCTATACGCACGTCTTTTCGGTGACCAAGAGCGTCATGTCCGCCCTGGTGGGTATCGCGCTGGATAAGGGTTTGATCCAGAGCGTTGACCAGCCCATCGCGGACTACCTGCCGGAGTATTTTCCCGATCCGGATAAATACAACAAGAAGGAAATCACCATCCGCCACGCGTTGACCATGACCAGCGGGCTGTCTCCCACAGACCAGACACTTAACCGTTGGATGGCCAGCCCGGACTGGTTTGCCTATACGGTCAATCAGCCGAAAGACCAGGCCGCCGGGAAGAAGTTCTCCTACAACACCGGCCTCACCCACCTGCTTTCAGGTGTGATCACCAAAGCCAGCGGATTGAGCACAAAAGACTTTGCCGACCGGTATCTGTTTGGTCCTTTGGGCATCACCAATTACCGCTGGGAAACCGACCCCCGTGGGTATTACGGCGGCGGTCATCTGATCTATCTTACCCCGCGTGATATGGTCAAATTCGGCCAACTCTATCTGCAGCATGGCCGATGGAATGGCACACAGGTGGTGCCAGAAACTTGGGTGAAAGAATCCACCCGGTCACAGGTGGTGGTGGATGACCTCACGTCATATGGTTACCTGTGGTGGGTTTATAACACCTATGACAGCAAAAGCAAAAAGGCGCTTCCCACCTATGCCGCGCACGGAATGGGCAACCAGCATATCATCGTCATTCCGGAACGGGATCTGGTGGTGGCGATCACCTGCGACCCGGATGTACTGTCAAAAGACCGGACAGACCCGGCGGTAATGGTGGAGAAATTCATTCTCCCGGCCCTTCCGGAATAACCGGATAGTCATCCATTGAATTGGTAGTGAAAGTAGGTTGGTCAAACCGCCCGATCATTGACATGCATGGTCATGAAAGCTCTCGCCTTCGCTTGGTGCGGTTTGCCCAACACACACCGGAATAACCAGCCCCTCTTCCATTGGAATGGATGCGTTCCGGACAGGCAACGTTGGACAAATGAAGGTGTTTTCGTAGGTTGGGTAAACCGCTCGATTATTGACGTAGATGGTGATAAAAAATCTTGCCTTCGTTAAGCGCGGTTTACCCAACACCCGCTGGAATGACCGGTTTCTTTTCCATTGGATCAGATTCTTTCCGGGCAGGCCATGTTGGGCAAACCGCCACTTTGCGATCAGCCATGTGAATGATATTGGTAATGAGATTTGTTGCCGGCGGTTTGACCAACCTACAGTTGATATTGTTCACGATGTGTTATTAGGTGTGCCAAATCATCCTCGTAAATTTTCAGATGACCGGCATCAATGTTAGCCTGAAACCGTTTATCGCCGCGGGCTGAACCATCACACAAACTGTCGGCCATAGCCTTGATCCGCTCCAGCACAGCATCCACAACACCGGTCCGGTCTTCCAAGCCGTAGGCGTCACAGAACAGCCGGGCGCGGCGGACCTGTTCCGTAATGGAACCGAAGTGCTCCGGGTTGGACGGTGCAGTGACAGGCGCGAAGCGATAGATGGCATAGCTGATATCCCACAGGCGCGGGCCGGGGCCGGCATTGTCAAAATCAATCACGCCCGTCAGGCGGATGCCGTCAAACAGGCAGTTGTACGGGGCAAAGTCACCATGGCAGATAACCTCCACCGGTTGGCGCGGGGGTGACTGCCAGCCGTCCGTCCATTCGGCGGCAATGCCGGTTGTGGCATCATGCATGCGGCGCAGCAGGCGGGCGGCCTGTGTAAGCACATCGTCTGTACGGAGTTCCCCTTCCAGAGTTTCTGCCGCTGTTCCCGGCAGGAATGACAACATCTCGCGCCCTTCGAGGTCAAAGCCGAGCGGTTCGGGCACTTCCGAAATGCCTCTGGCGCGCAGGTGGGCCAATAGCTGGTGTACGCGGGGCGTCCACGCGCCGGCTGTTCGGCGTACGGTATCTCCCGCGCGGGTGACGGCCGTCATCGTGCCGCCGGTTAGTTTTATCTCGCGCTCATCTTTCTTCTTATCCACGTTGTTGATCCCAAAAAATCAAGGTCTGCTATATCAGGACAATTTCGTCAACCGGAATAGTTTAATGGTGATCATCACCAGCCAGGCCATCATTAGCAGACCGCCGGGCATTGAAACTGCCATCGCGATTTCCTTCACTGAGGGGAGGAATGTGACCAGAATCGTATAAACCAGCAGCAAGGCGCTTCCTGTCACCCCGATAATACCCGCGATCCGGCTGAATACTTTCCCGTCCAACATGGCGCCAGCCAGCAGGATGCTTCCGATATTGGGTATCAAAAAACCCGGAAAAACACCGGCGCTGCCATGCATCCCCCGCGCCAACATGGCTTCACCGGCGGCAGAGAATAAAAGTCTTTGAGGTTCAGATGATTCCGCGGCATATTTTCGGGCCAGTTCCAACATTGGTAGAGCTGTATTGTTCGTAATAAAAACCACGGATCCAACCAGGAAAACGATCAGGCCAAGCGCGGCAAGCGGAAGGTTTGCACGGCGTAACGCGGCAAAAACGGCAAAATAAACGGGGATTATAATGACCTGATTGACCGCATTGAGCAGGTCAAGGTTGTAAAGCCCGAGCCATGGGTTCGTTTGGAATTGAATGAACCGGTCAACTGCCGTCAATGGCAACGCCGTAAGGTTTCCGCCGGTAATGGACCCGAAGATGATATCCAGCAGAATGCCTGCCAGAGCAAGTATGGTGGCAATTCCCCCGAGAAGATAAATTCCTTTCCAGGTGTATATCTGGTTGTTTTCCAACGGGTCGTCTATCCGGTTTGTCATTCCTATCCTCCGTTTAACCACTATAAGTAATAACCTGAATGTTAAAAAAATTCCAAGGCCATTATATCCGCAGGAGAAATAACCCCCTTACATAATTTGTTTCCCGGGATTTTTCCGGTCGCAAAGTGATATAGAACCGGAGAAATGTGGGGGTGTTTCCATTGAACAGAACCTTGCCGGACTGTGCCATGTTGGGCAAACCGCCGCACTGGCGTAAACAAAATTACTTCCCATAGAAATGAATTTCGTTTTATGGCGGTTTGACCAACCTACTTTTTAAAAACGGTGTATAATCGGCAAGTTATTGTGTGATGCGCTCTTTGGGTAACAAAAAGCAGTGTTTTGCGGGTTGTTTTTGTTGAGAATTTTCCGGCCGGAAGGCCGTCGACAGGATGCCCGGATACTCGAGTAAAGCAAAGAGCATTCGGGACCGTCCAATGGTGAGAATTGGAATCGTCTATCGGCGCGTCAGAGCAGACTCTGACGCGCCTGGATGCCTGAAACAGCGCATCTCCCGGGATCTTTATCGGGCCGCCCGCCATCGGGTCCGAGGGATCATAGTGTGTTCTGCCGCCGCGTTTGAACGGACGGGTGTCCATCGCGCGCCTGCGGCAGACGAAACAGGAGATTGTTTCATGGCTTTATCGTTTGAAGAACTCGGCCTTCAGCCCCAATTCACCCAGGCTGTTCGCGAAATGGGGTTTGAATCCCCCACCCCCATCCAGGAAGCTGCCATCCCGGCGCTGCTGGAAGGACGAAGTGTTATCGGCCAGGCGCAAACCGGCACCGGCAAAACCGCCGCGTTCGTACTGCCCCTGCTGCACAAAGTTGAATCCGGCAAACTGCGCGCCCCGCAGGCCCTGATCCTTGCCCCCACCCGCGAACTGGCCATCCAGGTGACGGAAGCCGCCAAGCAAATGGCGCAGGAGACCCCCCTCCGCCTGATGACCGTCTACGGCGGCCAGGCCTACAGCATCCAGTTGCGCCAGATCGACCGCGGCGTTGACGTAGTTGTTGGCACCCCCGGCCGTATGCTTGACCTGATCAAAAAGAAACTGCTCGACCTGAGCCACGTTAAATATATGGTGCTTGACGAAGCCGATGAAATGCTTGAAATGGGTTTCATCGAAGATGTTGAGACCATTTTCAAAGCCATCCCCGCAGACCGACAGACCGCGCTGTTCTCCGCCACCCTGCCCGATGCCATCCGCAAGCTGGCCGCCAAGTATATTGACGACCCGCTTCAGGTGTCCGTCATCACCGGACAGCGCACTGTTGCCGAAACCACCCAGCAGTTCCTGCGGGTGCGTGACGAGAACAAACAGGCTGTGCTGCTGCGCATCCTCGAAGCCGAAGAAGTGAAGTCCGCCCTGGTCTTCACCCGCACCAAAGCCCGCGCACAGGAACTCTCCGACGAGCTCAACCGGTTGGGGTACCCGGCCGGTGCCCTGCACGGTGACCTGGACCAGAGCAAACGCGAATGGGTAATGGACCGCTTCCGCCGCAAAGTCATCAACCTGCTGGTCGCCACCGACGTGGCCGCCCGCGGACTGGATATTGATGATGTGTCGCACGTGTTCAACTATGACATGCCCGAAGATACCGAAGATTACATCCACCGCATCGGCCGCACCGGCCGCGCTGGCAAAAAAGGCAACGCCATCACCTTCATCCATTCCCGCGAACGCGGACGCCTCTCCCAGATTGAAGGGTATGTAAAACAGAAGATCTCTGAATACACCCTGCCCACCCGTGAAGAGATCCTGCAGAAACGTGACGAACGTTTCGCCGAGAAACTCACCAATGAAATGAGTGACGGAAAACTCAAACGCGAAGTCGCCCTCGTCACCAAGATGGCCGAGTTTGGCTTCAATCCGATGGAGATCGCGGCCGCGGCCATCAAACTGGCCCGCGCCAGCGAAGCCATTGTCCCCACCGTTGACCTCTCCGAACCGATGCCTCTCACACGCAGCCAGACCGGACGCGGCGACCGCCGTGACGGGCGCGACAGCCGCGGCAGCTCAGACCGTGCCGGCCAGTCACGCGGCGGGTTCCGCAGCGGCTCTCCGCGCAAAGCCCCGGAAGCCGGTATGGTGCGCTTCCGTATGAACCTGGGCAACCAGCACGGCATCCGCCCCGGTGACGTGGTGGGCGCGATCGCCAGCGAAGTCGGCATCTCCGGCAAGTCAATCGGCGCGATCGATATTCAAACCGATTGCACCTTTGTGGACGTGGCCGAACAACATGCCCGTCAGGTGCTTCAGAAGAGCGGCGGTAAATACTCGCTGCGCGGCAAGACGGTTGTGCTGAAGCTGGCGTAACCGGCAAATAATCAGATCATTAAAGGGCTGGCCATTGGCCGGCCCTTTTTGGTATTTATAATAAGGAAGCAAATTATTGGAAAAAAGGACGAACCATGCGCACATCAACCATCACAGCCGAATTCACCAGCAACATCCAGACCGTGTGGGATGTTGTCACCGATAACCTTCACACTGATTGGCGCAGCGACCTGGCCAATGTGGACGTTTCAGACGATGGGAACACCTTCACTGAGTACACCCGTGACGGCTTCCTGACGACCTTCACCATCACGGATAAAAAACCGTGTGAGTTCTACGCCTTTGACATGAAGAATAAGAACTTTAACGGTCATTGGACCGGAACGTTTACCAGTAACGCCACCGGTGGTACCCGGATCGAGTTCACTGAGTCAGTGCAAATCCACAACCGCGTGATGGAATGGCTTTCGTACCTGTTCATGGACCTGGGAAAGATGCAAAAGACGTACGTGGCTGACCTGCGCAAGAAGCTGGGTGAAGGCGCGGGAGAAGCCAGGTAGAAATTTTAGAAAAAAAAGCGGCGGAAAAAACAAAACACGAGGCAAGACAGCTGTGCTGATATTGTCATATAGCATTAAGGAAGTATTGGTAAAGCCCGAAAGAACCATGACTACTTTCCTGTTTCTATGAACAGGTGGGGTACTTATTTGTAATCTTATACAAATTCACATAGTAAGTAGAAAATCATATTGGATTCCAGTACATTAATGATGGTATTTCCTGATTAGTAATGGAGAAAACGATATGTTAACTTTTTCAATCAACTGGTTGGCGGTTCTGGTTTGCGTGGTGATCAGTATGGTTAGCGGATCACTTTGGTACAACCCAAAGACGTTCTTCCCTATGTGGTGGAAAGGGATAGGCAAGACAGAGAAGGATGATCCCGGCGCCACAACCAATATGGGAGTTGTGTGGGGGCTGACCGTACTTTCTTCCCTTGTGCAGGCCGTCTTTATCGGGTTGATGGTCAACTGGGTGGGCGGTCAATTACCCGGCGGAATTAATATTGGGAATGGCGCCCTGGTCGGCCTGATGTTGTGGGCCGGAGTTGTTGCTCCCACATATATGGTCAATAAAATGTTTGCCGGTCATGGATTTAAGATATGGGCGATCGAAGTTGGCAACCACCTGGTAAATTTTGTGCTCTTTGGAATGGTATTTGGTCTTTGGAGATAAACCAGCCAACATTGAAATGATAAATAGTATTTGAATATACAATTCTGCCCAAATAACGGGAACAGGATTGTATAGGTTTGAATGTACACGTTTAAAAAACTTGAGGGTAAATAAAATCGGGGCAGGTTTGAAGCCTCCCCCGCTGAATAGTACTCAGTACAGTTTCGAATCCCCGCGTTGCTCAGTGACTCCAGTAGGCGGGCGATCAGCGCCGTCAGCTTCGGGTGGGTGACCTCAAAATGCGTCAGCGCTTCCTAAAAAGTACCTGCCTCGGGTCTATTGCCGTCTTTGTGGCAAATATAACACAATTGATATTCTCCCCGATTGCACCTTTTTAGATGTGGACGAACAGCATGCCCGTCAGACGCTGCATAAGAGCGTGGTATAAACTCACGGCTTGATTGAAGTTGGCGAAGAAAGCTAATAATACATTAGGAATTGATTACCAGCTTGTTATTTGTTGAAAAGAGACTTAATATTTCATTTGATATCGGTAGGCAGTGATCCTCGGCTAATTCATTTGTCAGAAATTCTTTCCATGGGCTATTTGTTGTTGTTGATTCGATTTTGTTAGGTTTTGGCATCCCGACGATTAAAAGGCCCGATTCCCAATTCACACCTTCACCATAAAATAACCACCGTTTTCGTAAAACCCACCAATGACAGTCATCGCAATAATATAATCTTAAAAAGAACATACCAGATGTGAATAAAGCTGGTAAATCAGTAAAGCAAAACTCACAACCACATTTTGGACAAATATTTATCAAATCCAATCCAAAGGTAACTGCATTTGAATCTTCTTCGTATGTTGCACATGCGGTGTAACCTAAATTCTGGTCAGTTATTCCAAGGCGGGATTTTTCCGACTCTGTAAACGTATGTCCGTTTAAAATCATAATATCTGATATGGATAAATTCCGGATGTCACACGGATTCCCCAATTTTTCTAGCTCCTCAACCGAAAACTCATATTTTTGTTTAGCCATCTCATGTGCTACAGTCCAACCGCTATCACAAGAAGGATTATGATATTTCATTAGTGTATCCATTGAAAAAAAAGTTCCTGCTTCTACACAGTCAATAGCAAGAAGACATTTTCTTGATCTGTGCCCATTAGTATAACTTGACGTTTTTGTATTAAAAATACGATCAATTTCGTAGTTTCTTACTGGATATTTTGCTACATTAGCTTTCTCATCAATCCTTTTTTCATCAGTATTATCAAACAAAGAACTATTTTTATAGCCAAATAACTTGCTCGCAAAAATCCAAATTATAGGAACACAAATTATTACGATCAATAGTTCCATTTCCCCTCCTAGTTTTCTTGAAAACAATATATAAAATTTATCGGTAAGAAATTTGAAAACATTATTTCATTGGATATTTACTAATTATCAGGATGGTAAATTATTAATAGTTTTTTTTGCTATAAAGAAATCTTTCGATTGATGTTCTTTTTTTATAATCAAATTCACCTTCAATTCAATTATCAATTATGAGTCACTTTAGGCTACTTGTTTTTTGTGAACATAACAAAGGGACCCATTATTCTCCTGACTTTAATAATCACACAAGAGAATAATCGGGATCGTGGATTGATCAAGTACATATTTTGATCAGTTTGTAAAACCCTACCATCAAATCCCCGCGTTGCTCAGTGACTCCAGCAGACGGGCGATGAGCGCCGTCAGCTTCGGGTGACTTAACTATTTTATTGGAAGAGCCTTTTTATTTCATCTGTCATAACTAAATCATGGAAATATACTGATTCCTCTTGAAGGTATTTTTTCCAGGGTTTTTGATCAACATGGAGACCGCTTTGATTATTTGTTCTAACACCAATTAATAGAATATCTTCATCTCGCATTATTTCGCATAACGAAAAGCTCTCTCGAACACACCACCATTGGCAATTTTTACAAGTAAACAAATATGAATACCAATGTGCAGGGATGGGATCAAAACTTAGAACAAATTGAGTATATGCAGATGCTTTTATTTCAGTTTGTTCTAAATTGCTTCCACAATGAATACATAGTCTTGGCTGTTTAGGCGCTGTTTCATATACCGCATGAATGTCGTATGAAGCGCAGGCAGAAAATCTTGGTTCACCATTTTCAATAAATGTTTGTTTATTTTCGACGGATGAAAGATTATTTTGTAAAGCCATTACATCTTGAATTGTCAGATTGCGATTATCAGCCGGATTACCCAATAATTCCAAATCTTCAACCGAAAAAACATAACCCTGTTTTGCCATCTCATGCGCAACTGTCCAATTACCTCTACAAGCAGGGTTTTTATACCTAACCAGATTTTCAATGGAAAAAAAGCACCCTGTACTAGCCATTTGAAAAGCAACTGTTCCGGGTCCCTGCCACCAAATTTCCTTTTTGAAAATCATTTCTAACTCTTGTGGAGTGAATTGATATTCTCCATTACTAAGCCGTGAAAAAGCAATTCTGAAGTCATCGTAATACTTCAGTTTTTTATTGAGGATTTTTTGTAGGACAACGTCCAACGGTTCATTCGCAATATCAGCTTTTTTGGTCATTTTTCCCCCGTAATAAACTCATATATCAGTTAATTCTACCAACTGATTAAAATGCTACTTTAAATCTAATACAGAACATTACATATTTTTTTTGGATGGATTATCAATATTGTACTCAAAAGCTTGAAGACATTATCAGTATAGGACAATTCCGAAAAGTAGGGGCGGACGGCGTCCGCCCAACAACGTTATTCTTTATCGCATTAAGTTTAAGTTGATCCATTCAAATCCCCGCGTTGCTCAGTGACTCCAGCAGACGGGCGATCAGCGCCGTCAGCTTCGGGTGGGTGACCTCAAAATGCCTCAACGCGTCTTGCAGGCTGCCTGGCTCAGGTTGTGTGCCGGATTGTTTCAACAGCCGGTGAATATCGGCATCCAGGCCGCGCAGTAATTCCACCCCTTTTTCGTCCACTGCCTGCGTGTTCTTGATCTCATCCTTCAATTGCTGGAGAAGCGTATCGAGTTCCTGATCATTCATGGCCGTCGTCTCCTTCCAATAAATGCGAGATGAGCTTACCTGTACCACTTTCATTATTCCTCAAAATCAAAAAACATACAATCGCGCGGCCTGTAAAAATAATAGAAAATTCATTCCATTTCCCTATTGACATAGAACACGAGTTCTTCTATACTATAGAAAATCCTTTTCAGAACAGGTATTCTACCTATGAACTCACTGTCCATTCCCACCCGTAATCAGATCCAACTGGTCGTCGCGCCGCATGCCGGGCGCGATATGATGCTGGCGCTGGCTTCACGCCTGGCCCCCGGTCACGTTGTACGGGTGCTGGATGGCGGCAACCAGTTCAACGCCTACACCGTCTCGCGCGAGATCCGCCGGCACACCGCGTCACTCAGCCAGGCGATGAACAACATCCGCCTCTCGCGCGGCTTCACCTGCTACCAGATGGTCGTGCTGCTGGCCGATACCCCCACCATCCCGGACCGGCCGGTGCTGGTGCTCGACCTGCTCTCCACGTTCTATGATGAAAGCGTTCCGCTGGCCGAATGCCGGCGTCTCCTCGAAAACGCCATGGTACATCTGAAGCGGCTCAGCCGCTCCGCTCCGGTGATGGTCAGCGCGCGACCGCCATCCGCGCTGACCCCCGAGCGCCTGGTATTGCTGGACCTGCTGCGGGCGTCTTGCGCGCAGGTGATGTCCGTCGAAGCCCCCCGCCTGCAGCCCATCCCCGGCCTGATATAAAAGGAAGCGTAAACCGTTATGGGACGCACCCTTCCCTCAATCACCCAGGAATTCCTGATGGAGCAGGAAGCGTTCACGCGCTTCCGCCGCGCCCTGCGCCGCTCCGATCAGATTGCCCTGGATGACCTGTTTGTCTCCGCCCAGAAGCACCTGGCTGCCGCGGCCTATGCCGCCCACGCTCTGCCGCTGGAAACCTTCATGCTGTCGATGCTGCTGGAAGAGCACAAAGAAGTGCAGCGCCTGCGCCGTCAGATGGATGAGATCACCGGGCAGTTGCCCGCCGGTGACGAGCGGATGCTGCTGGATGAAGAGACGGAGGGCGAGTCCGATGAAGATGCTCATGGCTTCGACAGGCTCAGCCATCGGGTTAATTCGGCGGCTGAGCCACATAAAGACGAAACAGCCCTCGACAGGCTCAGTCATCGGAATGACGATGGACCGGAGGTCATTGATGTTGACCCATCCTGACCCGCGCCGGTTGCATTACCGCCATCACCGTCCCCTCCCAGACCGGGAGGGGATTTTGTCCCCCCTGTTATCACGCCGCACCCGTAGGGGCATAGCAGGCGGGAATTATCCATGGATGGAAAACCGTCACCCCTCCGCCTGCTTTGCCCGCCGGCCGGAATTGGAACCAATCCAATCCGCGGGCGGTTT
>CAYOKC010000019.1:34942-36697 GCA_964404415.1 uncultured Leptolinea sp.
CTGTTCGCGACAGGCGCAACCTTCCCCTGCCCCTCCCTCATAGGGAGGGCAAAAAACGGCCATGCCGCAAGCCCGCACATCATCCCCGTAGGGGCATAGCAGGCGGGAATTATCCATGGATGGAAATCCGTCACCCCGCCGCCTGCTTTGCCCGCCGGCCGGAATTGGAACCAATCCAATCCGCGGGCGGTTTGCACGTCGTTTGGCATGCAACTGTTCGCGACAGGCGCAACCTTCCCCTGCCCCTCCCTCATAGGGAGGGCAAAAACCGTCCCGGTGTTTCCGCCCGGATGCTACGCCCATACGGGGTTACCGGCCTATGGCATGGGACCGTTCGCGATGGGAACAACCTTCCCCTTCCCCTCCCTCATAGGGAGGGCAAAAAACAACCCCACCCCCTCCTTCATAAGGAGGGCAAATAAACCCATGCACGGCTGGTTCCTTGACCTCTACGTTCACGAAGATGACGGCCTGATCGTATGGGTGATGATGGACGATGGGCAGCGCCTGCGGCTCCGGTATCCCTTCCCGCTCACCTTCTACGCGCACGGCACCAGAAAGCAGCTACACGAACTGGGGCTGTGGCTCAAGAAAGAGGCGCCCGGGGCGAAATTATCGCGCGCCGAACGGCGTGACCTGTTCGTCCCCGAACCGCTCAGCCTGCTGGCCATCGAAGTGCAAAACCCGGCCCACCAGCCGCGCCTGTTCCATGAAGCCTCGCAGGCATTCCCCGAACTCACCTACTACGATGCCGACGTGGAAGTCGGACTGCGCTTCGCCGCCCAGACCGGCGCCTTCCCCACCGCCTACTGCGCCATCGAATATGAAGGCGACACGCTCCTCAGCCTGCGCGCTCTTGACCTGCCCTGGGACCTCGACCCCCAGCCCTGCCCGCTGCGCGTGATGGAACTGGAGCCCGACAGCGACCCCAACCATTCCGCGCCGGCAGGCATCAACGTGGCCTTTGACCGGCACGTCTACCACATGCCGCTCGAGCCGGCCCGCGCGCTGCTCATCAACCTCAACGCCCTTCTGCAAAAGTTTGACCCCGACCTGCTGCTGACGTCATGGGGCGACACCTGGCTGCTGCCCCGCCTGCTGGAACTTTCCGAAAAGCTGGGCATGCCGCTGCCGCTCAACCGCGAGGCCGGGCCCGAGGTATTGCGCAAGGCCTCACGCACGTATTTCTCGTACGGAATGATCATCTACCGCGGCGAACAGGTGCACCTGTACGGCCGGGTGCACATTGACCGCACCAATGCCATGCTGTACGGCGATTACGGGCTGGAAGGCGTGCTCGAGGTGGGGCGCGTCACCGGGCTGCCGCTGCAAACCGCCGCGCGCGTCTCCCCCGGCACCGGCATCTCATCCATGCAGATCCTCACCGCCATGCGCACCAACGTGCTCGTCCCCTGGCACAAGCAGCAGGCCGAGCGCGAAAAGACCGGGCTGGACCTGCTGAACTCTGACCAGGGCGGCCTGGTCTACCAACCGCTCATCGGCCTGCACCGCGATGTGGGCGAGATCGACTTCGTCTCCATGTACCCCAGCATCATGGTGCGCTGCAACATCTCCCCCGAGTGCACCCCCAACGGTCTGAACGATCCGCCCAACAATGAACCCGGGCTGATCCCGCAAACGTTGAGACCACTCCTACAAAAACGCATCGCCATCAAACACCGCCTGGTGGAAACCCCGCCGTGGGACCCGCGCGTGAAACGAGATAAAGCCTGCTCGCTGGCGCACAAGTGGCTG